>DASXMJ010000032.1 GCA_036495685.1 Candidatus Binataceae bacterium
GAGTTTTAAGTAGTGACACGGGAATATTTGATGCACCACTCACCTGCGGTTTCTGCAGACGTTCCGGACTGGAGCAGGGAACGCTGCGTCCGTTTCTGGGATCCCGCACGTCGCCTGTTACGAGCGGTACGCTCATACCAGAGGTGCAAAAAGCGCAGGTTTCCATTCAAACCGTTGAGCAAATATTGGGTACTAGAGCATCGATTCTGGAGTATTGTGACCGGCGCCGACATACCACTCGACAGCCATATTGGGGGAGGATTGCAACTGCCGCATCCCAACGGCGTGGTCATTTTCCCGCGAGCAGTGATCGGTCCCAACTGTTTAATATCTCAGCAAGTCACGATAGGTGTCGGAGGCCCGAAACTAGGTGCCCCGGTCGTTGGCGGGCACGTCGACATCGGGGCCGGCGCGAAGATTCTCGGAGGAGTGACAATCGGAGACCACGCGCGAATCGGAGCGAACGCAGTGGTGCTCGAAGACGTGCCTAGCGGGGCTACCGCCGTGGGAGTTCCGGCAAGAATTGTAGGCAGCAGAAAGCCCATTCTGAGTCAGGACGAGATCGCACAAAGAGAAAGCGACGCGCGGGGACTTTCCCTCGTGCACGACACTTCCCATCGGCTCGCTTCCTGATCACAACGGTTGCGCGAGCGGATTTGACCGGGACCAGAACTGATGTGCGCCATCTCTGAGCAGCAGCATCTTCTTGGGCAGCCTCGTAGCCTATTTTCTAGGAACGCTTCGGCCCAGATGTGAGCCGCCTCATCCGCAGACTCTCCCGAAGAAATTCAGAAATAGGAAGTTAAAAAAGGCCGCAGGAAATCGAAGAGAGCGCGGCCAGGCGGCTGGTTAACAGCCTGTCGGCATTGAATTGCTTAGAAATCGGGCAGCAGAAGGACGCCTCTCGCCTGTTTCGCAATTCCTAAGTAGATACTTGGGCTTCACAAACATAGCGTTGCAGGGCAGCTGTTTCACTGATCAGCATCGCTAAAGACGGGGCGACCAGTACAACACATCCTCGCTTAGTGCCTGTTTCCGCTTCCGATCGACACGTCGGAAAGTATACCGACATTCGCTGGTCCTCATGAAACGGAAAATCCCTTAGAGCGAGCATTTTCCCCGGTCCATAATCGTCGAAACCATACCCTGGATCCCCGGGAACCCTGAAGTCGTCGATCATTATCAGGAAATTCGGAAATCTTCCCAAAATTATCTCGATTTCTTCTTGAAGAGGGAGGTCTCCTTCCCAATGAGCGTCAAGGTAGAAGAACACGGGACGATCTTTAGGAAGATCTAATGTTTTCAGAAATGCGCGGGAATCTTGCCGAATAAGAGTAACTTTTGGCCAGTGCCTCAGCCTCCGAGCCGCAAATCCATAGAAGCGCGGGTTAGCCTCCGTTGAATAAATGGGAACCTGGCTGTTCAGTGCAAAAAAAAGCGTGCTGGCACCCCGAAAAGTGCCAGTTTCGACGATTGCTGACGGTTGGAAAGTCCGGATTAGATCAGAAACAATCCGTTGACGGTTCCACTGCCCATTGAACGGACCTCCCCAAACCTCGCCTAAATTCGGCCTGAGATGGTATTCGAGCTGCCCAAGGTATTCGAACCGCGCAAGAATATTATCCGAAAGAAACCTTCTCGTTCCGCGAAGCACGAGAATTCACTAGAGGTCATTCCCAGATTGCAACTCGTTGGAAAACCGGAGCGCAGTACCCATATTCCTCACCTTAGACATCAGGTTCCGGCATGATCCCAAGTTTCCAAATAATGTCATAATCCACCGGAAGCCAGCAACGGAAGCGGTCGATGCCATGTCGCTCGCGGGGTTCGTTGCTAGCGCTAGTGGGCCGGGAGCACCAGCCGCGAGGCAATGACTTTGTAGACCTCGGCGCTGACCGCCATGCCGACGTGACTCGACATCACTTCGATATTCTCGACCAGCGGTGAGCCGCTACGATCGACACAGCTCTGCCAATGCACGACGCCGTCGGTGCGCGAGTAAATAACGGTGGTGGCCACCTTGTCGGGCGCTCGATTCGAGATCGAAAGTCCGCAGGAGCAGGACTCGCTGAGACAACCCTCCGCCTTGCCCCTGACTCTGGCGACCGAACGGGCCAGTGCCTGCACCAGTAGATTTGCCGACTCGCGCACCGGTCCGAGCGGCGAGCCCAACGTGATCACCCGCTCGATGCGATCCGGATAGCGATGCCCGAGCTCGCGCGCATAGATTCCGCCCAGACTCTGGCCGACCACGACCATAGGTCCATGGTGCCTATCGGTGACCTTTTCTAGGCGCCGTCCCAGCCGTTCGAGCGCTTCGCGTGGGCACTCCGAATTCGACCAGGTGTCGGACATTACTACGCGATGACCCATCATGCGGCAGAAGTTCGCCAAAGGCGCCAGCGTGATGTCCCCGGCCAGGAATCCCGGAATGAGCATCACGAGCTTGCCTTTGCCAGGTTCCGCATGTGGCCATGGATAGGTGAACGCGTGGAGCCACAGCACGGTGGCTTCCAGAGGCACCCGAAATTCACCGAGTGCATCCAGCATCGTGGGCCGTCCGCGCGGCCTCCGTGCAAAGTTCGCGAATGCTTGTGAGTGGGTGTTCACGGTTTTGCTAAATACTGTAGTTGATGGCAGTCTTGCATTTATCCGCGAGCGATTGCAGGGTGGCGCGCCCTAAGATCACAGTGACCGATTCGCGAACCTCGCGCCACACGTCGCGCATCGGACAGGGCACACCCTTGGGACATTGCCCGCTTCCCGCCTCCTCCAGACATTCGACCGGGCAATAGTCGCCTTCGACGATCTCGAGAACGTCTGCCATGGAGATACGGGCCGGGCTGCGGGCCAACAGGTAACCACCGCTCGGCCCCTTTTGGCTGGCAACCAGACCGCCCCTTTTCAGCTCGATCAACAAACGGCGCAGGTAATTCTCCGGAATACCCTGCGATGCCGCAATCTCCTCGACCCGAGTCGGTTCCGAGCCCGGATACCGCTCTGCCAGCATCAGCAAAGCCTTCAGAGAGTAGTCGACCCCTACGCCGAATTTCATCGTCTTTCCGCGGCTTTTTTACCACAAACCGGCCATTCAGTGAATAGTCGACTCAATAAGTGATCTAAGTAATTGACTAAGAAGGTCACCAAAGTTACCTTTTGCCAGAGGCAGGTCGTTCTCAATGCCCAAACGCGAACCTCCATCTTGGGAACTAGTGCTCAAGCGCAACTCGGTTGAGCGCCTGAAACACGAGCTTTTTCCGACCGAACTGAGCGGTCAGTGGCAACGCCTGGTCGACACGCCCTACGAAAAACTTCCCGAAGAGGACATCGTCCGTCTGCAATGGTTCGGGATGTATCACGACAAGCCCAAGGTCGGCACCTTTATGATGCGGGTCAAGATCCCCAGCGGGATCCTCTCTGCCGCCGGGCTGCGTGCGATTGGCGAGATTTCCGAACGCTACGGGCGCGATCAGGGTGAACTGACCACCCGTCAGAACATTCAGCTTCACTACATTACTCTCAAGCATGCCCCCGAGATCTTCGAGCGGCTCAGGTCGGCCGGGCTTACGACGATGGGCGGATGTGGCGACGTGGTTCGCAATATCACGGGCTGCCCGGTCGCGGGAGTCGATCATGATGAACTCTTCGATGTGACCGGACTGGTCGGTGAGGCGGCCGGCTTTTTCTACGGAAACCGCGAATACTCGGACCTCCCACGCAAGCACAAGATCACTATTTCGGCCTGCCGCTTTCAGTGCAACGCGCCCGAGATCAACTGCATCGCGCTGGTGGCGATGGTGAACGATGGGCGCGAGGGATTTGCGGTCCGGGTCGGCGGCGGCCAATCCTCGACCCCTCGCCTGTCACGGCACCTGGGCGTGTTTATCACCCGCGACCAGGCGATCCCGGTGCTACGCGCGATTATCGACACCTGGCGCTCGACCACCGAGTACCGCATCTCGCGCGTGAAAGCGCGGCTCAAGTTCATGATCGACGACTACGGGCCGGACGAGTTTCGCAAACTGGTCGAAGCTCGCCTCGGTTTCGCGCTCGAACCGCTTGCCGAGCTTCCGCTGGCTGCCGGCGAAAGCGACCACATGGGCATCCACGAGCAGAAGCAGGCGGGACTGTACCACGTTGGCTTTCCTGTCTATCTCGGAGTGATGAGCGGGCGACAGATGCGCGACCTGGCGGAGCTCGTCGAGGAATTTGGCGGCGACATCCGCCTCACGCGCCGGCAGAATTTTATTGTGACCAGGATTCCGGCCGCGCAGCTCGATGCGGTCATTGCGCGGGTTGGCGAGATCGGATTTCCGCTCGATGCCAACGGGCTGTATGCCTCGTCGATCGGTTGCATCGGCGATCCGCATTGCAACTACGCGGTCACTCCGACCAAGGAAAAGCTCGCGACCATCATCGCTCGGCTGGTTAGCGACTATGGCGACCGGGTCGCCGGGCTCAAGCTCAATCTCGACGGGTGCCCGCACGCCTGCGCGCAGCATTGGACCGGCGACATCGGATTGCAGGGCACCACCAGCCGCGGGGCCAATGGCGAGCCGCTGGAAGCTTTCGACATAATCCTTCGCGGCGGACTTGGACGTGATGCGGCGATCGGCAAGCCGGTGCTGCGCCGGATTCCGTCCGAGCGAGTTGAAGACTACGTGTCGCGCCTTTTTGCCGGGTATCTCGCGCACCGCGCTCCCGAGGAGTCGTTCACCCGCTTCTGCGTGCGGATGCCCGACGCAGAACTGATAGCGCTAGCGGAAGGAACCAAATCGAGCGGCGCCGAAGCTGCGGCCTGAGTGAGGGCCACCGAAAGCGAGCACAGCAGTGGAACCAGAACTCGAATTTCCCAAGCCAAGCATCCTGATGGATGAGCTCGAAGCAGGCGAAATCGCAGTCGAGCTTGACGATCACACGCCCCAGGAGGTCCTCAGCTGGGCGCTAGACCGCTTTGGACGGGAGCTGGCGATTTGTTCCAGTTTCCAGGCCGAGGGCTGCGCGCTCATCGACATGGCCCATCGCATCGATCCCGGGGTTCGGGTATTCACCATCGACACCGGGCGTACGCCTCAGGAAACCTATGATCTGATCGATAAGGTTCGCGCGCGCTACGGCATCCGCGTCGAGACCTTCATGCCGGACACCGAAGTGGTTCAGAAGATGGTCACCCGGCACGGGAACAATCTTTTCCACCACGACGTGAACCTGCGCCTGCTGTGTTGCCAGGTGCGCAAGGTGCTGCCGCTGCGCCGCGCGCTGATGAACTACAGCGCGTGGGTGACCGGTCTGAGGCGCGATCAGTGGGCAACGCGCTCCAATATCCGCAAGATCGAGGTGGACCACGATCACGGCGGTATCACCAAGATCGCGCCGCTCGCCGATTGGACCGACGAGGAAGTGTGGGACTATATACGGGCCAACGACGTCCCGTACAACAGTCTCTACGACAAAGGCTACCAGTCGATTGGCTGTGCGCCCTGCACGCGTGCGGTCGGCGAGGGTCAGGACCCCCGCTCCGGCCGCTGGTGGTGGGAGACCGGCGCGCCGAAGGAATGCGGGATGCACTGCGCAATCGAGACCGGCGGGTTCGAGCATGAGCTCGCCGCTCTGCTCGGTGCGAAAAACGGTGCTCCGCACAAATCGTGAACCGCGAAAATTCCGCTCGTGAGTTTTGGGCGGCTGAACCGATTGCTCCGCGCCGATGAGCGACCAAACTGAGCCAGCGGAGATTCTCAAGCTCGACCAGCTCCAGCGCAATCTCCTGATCCCGCAAATCCAGGCCTTCCTCGACGCGACCTCCGATGCGGGCGCGCGCGAGAGCTACGCTGCGCTCAAGGCCGCGGTGGAATCGATGGCCGTGTCAAGCGAACATCAGGCGCGCCTGGGCACCATCGTGGAGGTGGCACTGCAGAGCGGCCGCATCCGCCGGCTGTTCGGACCCGGCGCGGAACTCTCGCTCAACGCCCTTTTTCAGAAGACTCCGCGCGGCCGCGAAATCGCTCGATCGCTCCAGGAGCTGAATGCCGCCCTCTCTAATCTCAAGGGCGACACGGTTGAAGAGGTGAACGCGGCGATGCGCGGGCCGGGCTCGTGGGCGCTGACCGTCAAAACCAGTGGATGCCAACTGGTCATCCGCTTCGAGCGCGACGGCGTACGCGTCGAATCGCTGGAAGTCGCGCTTGAGTAGCTCCGCGACTTCTTCTAACTGTTCGAGCCCCGAGGCGATCCGATGATCGAACCATATTGCCCATAGTGCTAAGGTTTCTCCCTGTGCCGCCCTCGAGCGGTGTTGGTTTGAGCCCTTGATGCTTGGAGCGTTTTTCAGCAGCAGGCGGTGGCTATGGTTGCACCGGGGTGGCGGACTCGCGATATCCCTTGCAATCTTAACCACGGTCCTGACTCCCAGCGGCTCGCCGCGCGCCGCTCCCTCGCCGTCCTCCTCATCTGCGGCAGCCAGTCCCGCATCCAGCCCCAGTACGTCGCCGGTCTCCGCGAACCTGGCGTTTGTCAAGAATGAGGTCATCACGACCTATCTGAGCGAAGTGATCACCTGGTACCGGCATCGTAGCGCCGAGGCCCAGCTCGTCGATCATCCTGAGGAGGTCCTGTTCTTTGTAAGCGATCAGCAGATCGCCCGACAGGTGCTCGACCTGGGCTTTACGGCAGCCCGCGGGCAGGTGGCTCTGAACGCAAAGGCCAAACTTTCGGCCGAAGAGCAGTTAGCGGCGAATCGATCACCGTTCCTGCGCCAACTCACGGCCAAGGGAGACGAGATCGATGCCAATGTGTCGCACATGCGGCAACGGGTCAAAGATCTGCAGAATCAGCTGGCCAGTGCGCCCAAGAATCGACGCGCGACCGTCACGGCCGAGCTTGACAGCGCCACCGCTGCCGCCGGACTCGAGGCCGCCCGCGCGGACGCGATCAAGCAGACCCTGCAATACGCCAGCGGACTGGCGGCTGCCGGTCAGCAATCTAACGGGATCTTGAACGAGATCGATCAGCTCGAGCAGAGCGTCGCCAGTACCGAGAAGGGAAAAGCTCCCGACGTGGTAGTCGGGTCGACGAACAAAAGAACTCAGCAGGGATCGTCCGGAATCATTGCTCTCACCGCGCTGTACTTCGACTTGCGCGCGGACTCGGGGGCGCTGCGCGAGGCGAACGCCAACGTCAACGAGCTCATCGCCAAGATCGAAAAATTCAAGGCGCCCGCCGTTCGCCTCGGTAGCGCGATAAGTGCGCGTGCAGGGGAACTGGCCAGCAGCGTCACCACCGCCGACCCAACCCAGCTGGCCAGCCGGACCAGCGAGTACAAGGAATTGGCAGGGCTGCACGATCTCGTGTTCGCTACCATCTCTCCGCTTGACAAGCAGGAGGTTCAGCTGGGGCTTTACCAGGAAAATCTTGCGCGTTGGCAAGCTTCCATCGATCGCTATTCCAGGCGGGCGCTGCGCAGCCTCCTCGTCCGGCTGGCCACGCTGTTCGGTCTGGTCGGCATCGTGATCGCGGGGAAAAATCTCTGGCGCCGGCTGGTTAACCGTTATATCCACGACCCGCAACGCCGCCGCCAACTCAATCAGCTCAGCGATCCGGTCTTCTGGGTGCTGATCGCCTTTGTGCTGATCGTCAACTTTGCCACCGAGCTTGGCTCGATTGCGACGATCATGGGATTTGCGGCCGCCGGCATTGCCCTGGCGCTGCAAAACGTCATCCTGTCGGTCGCTGGCTATTTCTTCCTGATTGGCAAGTTCGGCATTCGGGTCGGCGACCGGGTGCAGATCGGTACGACAATAGGCGACGTCATCAGCATCGGCCTCGTTAAGCTCACGCTCATGGAACTTAGCCCCGAGGATCGCCAGCCGACCGGACGGATCGTGGTGTACTCCAACGCAGTGGTTTTCCAGCCCAACGGCAATTTCTTCAAACAAGCGCCCGGAATGAGCTTCGTGTGGAACGAAATGCGCCTCACGCTGGCGCCCGACTGTGACTACCGGCTCGCCGAGAAGCGAGTGGTCGATGCGATCGACGAAGTGTTCGCGCGCTACCGCGACCGGGTGCAGCGCGATGTCCGATACCTGGAGGCGGATTTGCACGTGCTGCTCGAGACGCCACGCCCGCAGTCGCGCCTGCAACTCACCGCCTTAGGCCTCGATATGATCGTCCGCTACCCGGCAGAGGTGCGCACCGCGACGCAAATCGCCGACGAAGTCTCGCGCCGTGTGCTCGATGCGATCCGCCGGGAGCCGGGGCTGCAGTTGGTGGCACCCAGCCCCGCGAACATCCAGCCTGTCGCGCAGCAGCCGGTGACCGACGGTGCGGCTGGGGCGGAAGAACCAGCTCCCGCCAACGGCGAGCGACAGGCCGCCGGAAAAACCTAAACTCCGCTTAGTGCGACGCGGATTGTCCCGCGATATTGTCGACGATGTCGGCGAGTTCCGGAATCCGGTAGCGCTCGCCCATAAATGCCTTGTACATGAGAAACAGCCAGAAAATCGCCAGCGCCAGGTTGATCAGCGTCTGGACACCACCGAGCAGCCTGCCGAGCGCCGCGGGCAGAATTGAGATGAACACGCCGAAGACTATCACGATGGCAAACCAGACCACGCTGAATCCGATCGACTGGCGCGCATGGAAGCGTATGAATTCATCCTGGCTGTATGGTTCCAGGTACAGGAAGACGAGGCCGGTCACGAAAAAACCGATGTAGGTAAGCGCGGCGATCGGCTTGGTCTGTTTGGCAGCTTCTCCATTCATCCCAAGATCCTCCTTATCACGCGCAATCGCGGCACTTATGTGTAGTCGAAGGCGAGCGGCCAGCGCAATCGGCGCCGGTGCAGGGATTGGGTTGCGCTCGCGGGCCCGGGAATTGCGCGAGGGTGCTCCGCATTCGTGGCGTCGAAATCCCCCGCCTCCGCTGGGTCGTGGATCAAGCGAATGCGAGCACGACTTGCCCTTGCTCCCTGCTCGGCCGCAAGCGAAGACCAAGTGCCCGAGCTTGAGCTTGCAGCGCTAGCGGTAACCTGCTCCGCCGCCTGCGACCGTTCCGGCGCGGTCAAGCTTTGGAATTTCCTCCGCGACCCTCGATACGGCTCAAGGTAGCGGTGGTTTTTCGCTCGGTCGCCACCACTTCGATCTGCGCGCGGATGGAGGCCGCGAGCTGGCGGCGGGAAATTGGCTTAGCCAGAAAATCGCCAACCCCAAGACTCATGCTTTCCGCGCGCGACTCGATGTCGTCACGCGCGGTGATAAGAATGACCGGAATCTCGGCGGTAGCCGGGTCTTCCTTCAGTACCTTGCAGATTTGAAAACCGTCCATGTCGGGCATCATCAGGTCGAGCAGGATGACGTCGACTTCCTTCGCGCGCACCAGGCGCAAACATTCGTCCCCCGAATTCGCCTCGATCGGTTCAAACCCCTCGCTTAGGAGATAGCGGACCAGGATAGCGGCCGTATCGCGATCGTCATCTACGACTAGTATTCGCGCCGGGCGGTTCGTCTGATCCATGTTCCTAACCTGCCAGGTTCAGTCGGCGTCGTCCTTGTCATCGGCGGCGCCCGGAGCGATGACACCCGAGCGCCGGAGCTTGGCGGCAAAGGTGGTCCGTTTAAGGCCCAGCAGCTTCGCGGCGGCCTGCTTGTTTCCGGCTGTCTGCCGCAGAGCGTCGTTGATCAATCTTCCTTCCAATTCACGCACCAGGCTCTGCAAGTTCACACCGCCCGCAGGAAGGCTCGCGGGAATTTCGATGACGGCGGGCCGCGGTTTGGAAGTGAGCGCTGGGGGAAGAATCCGCGTGTCGATAGTGGAATCGTCGCACAAGATCGCCAGCCGCTCCACCATGTTTTCGAGCTCGCGTACGTTCCCCGGCCAGTCATAGGACCACAATTGCACCATCGCCTCGCGAGTGACCGTGATCTTCCGGCCCGGAGTTCGCGCCTGGATGCATTCGAGAAAGTGGTCTACCAGGAGCGGGATGTCCGATCGCCGCTCGCGCAGGGGCGGCACCAAGATCGGTACTACCTGGAGACGATAGAACAGATCCTCGCGAAAGGCCCCTTTGCGAACCGACACGGCTAAGTCAGTATTGCTCGCCGCGATTACCCGCACGTCAACCCTAGTCCAGCGATCCGAGCCGACCGGGCGCACCTCGCCGTCTTCCAACACGCGCAACAGCTTCGCCTGCAGCTCCATCGGCATGGAGCCGATTTCGTCGAGCAAAATCGTCCCGCCCGCGGCAGCCGTGAACAGTCCCTGACGCGTTCCCGAGGCTCCGGTGAAAGCGCCTCGCTCATGCCCAAACATCTCCGATTCCAGTAGGTCGCGCGGAATTGCCGCGCAGTTGACGGGAACGAAGGGACGCGCGTGCCGCTGCGACATCG
>DASXMJ010000033.1 GCA_036495685.1 Candidatus Binataceae bacterium
CAACGCCAGTCCGTTTCTGGCGCGCTTTCGTCTCATCGCCGGGCGACGCAACATCTACAGCTGGCTGTTTCTGGTGGGTTTTTTCCTCGGATTTCCAAACTACGCGTTTTTTCTGGCGGTGGTGTGGGCCGGAATCACGGCTGCCATCCACGGAGGGTGGGTCCTCTCGAGAGCACTCGGCCGCCCGGTTTCTCACTAGCGACTAGTCGCTAGTGACCAAGCTGCGTGCCGGAACCAAAGCGGGCTTTTCTCGTCCTTTTAGGGCTGCGAGCGCCAGCAGGGCGGCGGCATTGTCGACGACGGAAGTGAGGCGGAACGCGATCCCGCGGTAAGACCCGCAGCTGCGGGCAGGCCGAGTGCCGTGAATATCAGAAGCTTTGCTCCCTCCTGCACGCCAAGCACGCTGGGCACGATGAAAGTCACGAAGCCAAGGAGCATAACCAACGATTCAATTGCAAGGCTGATTATGTGAAGCTGTGCGGTAAGCCGAGGCGTCGCAACAAGAAGAGGACCTGCAGAACGCCGCACAGAAAGGCGATCTGATGCGAGCAAACAGCTAGCGCGAGGTCCCGCGGACGCGAGCGATAGAGCGCGGCCATTTCCGCATCGACGGCCGGGCTCAGGCGCTTTAGGCGCACTATCCATCGCTTGGGAATCGGAAGACGTCTAAGGATCTGGGTGGTGGTGTTGGTAAAGCCGCGCAGTTGCAGGAGCAAAAAGGCGAGCACGCAGGCGAGTGTAGTAAGAGGAAACCCACCAGCACTGCCAGTGAGAATTCGTGCGATAGTTCGATGTGGCGCCACGTGAGAAACATCCCCCAAGCTATAAAGATGGCCTTGGAGAAGCTGAAGATGAGAGTTGAGGTCATGACTGTCGGCACCACGGTCGCGACGGGAAAGTCCCCATTCCACATGTTTTTTACGCCAGGCGGCGAACTCTGGGACCCTCCGCAGCTATCCGACCTTTTCCCCAAGCGCACCCTAGGCGCCTGCTCATGGTGGGAAGGCAGCCCATCTTTGCTAATGGTGGCGCCGCGCTTTAACGCACGAGTGCCTTCGTTTTCAGTTGTGGTTGTAGCCGCCGGCCTCGTTTTCTGTGAGCGGGGGTGCGACCGGATGCTTTTCCAGAAGCGAGAGTGAGCGGTGAATGTCGTCGATCAAGATGTCGGCGAGGTCGCGGCTAACGCCGTGGCGGACCAGGACCCGCTGGACCACCAGATCTTGGCAATTGGGCGGGAGCGAATATGCAGGCACCTGCCATCCGCGGGCGCGGAGGCGGTCTGAAAGATCGTAGAGACTGTAGTTGTGCTGATGTTCTTCGCGAAACGTCCAGCACACTGCAGGCAAGCCGCCGTTCCCATCGTGGATGATTCGGAACGGTCCCATCTTGCCAACTTCAGCAGCAAGATGTTGCGCGGTTCGATAACACGCATCCTGAACCTTCCGGTATCCTTCAAACCCCAGGCGTAAGAAGTTGTAGTACTGGCAGACGATTTGGCCGGCGGGGCGCGAAAAGTTCAAGGCGAAGGTCGGCATGTCACCGCCCAGGTAGTTCACGCGGAAAATCAACTCCTCGGGCAAGTCCGCGTGATCCCGCCACACCACCCAACCCACCCCCAGAGGAGCAAGACCGAATTTGTGTCCTGAGGTATTGATCGATTTGACTCGCGGCAGACGAAAATCCCAGACCAGGTTAGGTTGACAAAAAGGGGCCAGAAACCCGCCGCTGGCCGCATCAATGTGGAGTGGAATATCGAGTCCGGTGCGCTGCTCGAATTCGTCGAGCGCTCGCGCGATCGCGTCCACCGGTTCGTACTGGCAGGTCATGGTGAGGCCCAGCGTGGGGACGACCATGATCGTATTTTCATCGCAGTGAGCCAGCGCTTGCTCCGGGTGCATCATCAGGCGGTCGCCGCTCAGCGGGACCTCGCGCACCTCAACGTCGAAGTAGCGACCGAACTTGTGCCAGCATATCTGCACCGGCCCACAGACCAGGTTGGGCCGATCGGTGGGCTTGCCTTGCGCGCGCCTCTTCGCGCGCCAGCGCCATTTGGCTGCAAGACCCCCAAGCATCGCGGCTTCACTGGAGCCGGTGGTTGAGCAGCCGATCGTATTGGCAGCATCGGGTGAGTTCCACAGGTCTGCCAGAATATGAACGCAGCGGGACTCGATCTCGGCCGTCTGCGGGTACTCGTCTTTGTCGCACATATTTTTGTCGATACATTCGCTCATCAAGGCCTGCACTTCGGGCTCGATCCAGGTGGTACAAAAGGTTGCAAGATTCTGGCGCGAATTGCCGTCGAGCAGCAGCTCGTCGTGGATCAGGGCGTAGGCAGTGCGCGGCGAATGTTCCTGGCGGGGAATCTTGTATTTGGGGATAGCGGTGGTCAGATCGCCAGAGGCGTAGATAACGTCCAGGGCTCGTCCCCGAGTGACAGACTTTCTGTGAAGTGACATGATGCTTCCTCCAATTCGGTCTCAACTCGACAGGACAACTCACCTGACGCCAGATCTGCGCTTCGGCAGTATTACGGGCAGCGCCGAGTTACCGGCCGATATTGGCAAGCGCGCTATAGCCATTCCAGATGATTTCGATTCCGATGCACATCAGGATGAATGCGGATAGTCGGACCAGAACGGCGGTCCCATCTTCCCCGAGCACGCTCACGGTCCGCTCCGCGAACCGGTAGCAGAAATAGATCGTGGCGGCTATGGCGACTACCCCCGCGACTGCGGCACCTCCGAGCGTCGCTACGCTGACCAGGTCAGCTATCCGAGGCCGCTGGCTGCCGAGGGTAATCGCGACCGCGATCGATCCGGGCCCAACGGTTAACGGCATCGTCAAAGGATAGAAAGAGTCGTTTGGCCGGACGGCTTTCTCGCTCTGCCGGTCTTCGTCGTCTCCTTCCTGAAGAAGGTTCCAGCCAGTAACAGTCACCACGAGTCCACCAGCGATGCGGACGATCGGTAAGGTAATACCGAAGAAGTCGAGCACGTAGGAACCAATCAGCATCGATCCAAGCAACAGAAAAAAACAATTGATCGTCACGCGCAGGGCGAGCGCGTTGCGCTGTTCGTCCGTGCAGTGGCGCGTCAGGCCCAGGAAGATCGGCGCACCGCCGATAGGGTTAACGATCGGAAACAATCCAGCATAAAAGAGAAGAAACGCGCTGACCATGGTGTTTACATCTGCCATCGCATCTCCATGGTTTTTTGCGGCATAAGCAAACTATCCCGGTCGCGTAGGAAGGGGAGCTGGTATGCTCTCAAGAGTTTTGAGCTCGGAGCCTCCGACCGGAAGTTGGAACCAACCCTGTCCGCCGCCGACCAGCGATGATTACTACGTGGGGCTGACATTTCCGACAGTATTTAGAGCAGTGCTCCATGGCAGCCAAGAGGTTCCCAACTGGTGATTTACGCTCCGCAACTATGACTCTGCCAAGAGTGGTTCGAAGTCCCAGTGCCCACGACCGATTGGAACAGGTCACCCCCACAAAAATGATGGAGCGTAGCTGATAACGCCTGCCGTCCCCAGGGGTTCCACCTTCAAGGTGCCGACATCAATCTGCGGGTCGTGGTAACGAAATGTGACCTCAAAATCCCAAATACCACGCCAACGCAGAGAGTAGCCCAACCGTGGGCCGGGTCGTCTGGTTCGTTCTCCTACAGACCGTTGGCTTGGTCATGCTTCGAGCGACGATAGATTGGTGGCCTATGGAACTGGGGTTCGATAATCCTTCAACCGCTGCCTTTGCCTGGTTGAGAGCCGGTCGCCCTAGCTCTTTATTACAAGGCCCTCCTTCATGACGAAACTGACGCGCTCCGTCGCCGTAATATCGTCGATCGCGTCGCCCGGCATGGCGACAATGTCGGCCACCTTACCCTCCTCAAGGGTGCCAAGAAGGTTCTCCACCCCCAACAGTTCCGCGTTCACCGAGGTGGCAGTCCTGAGTGCGGCGGCCGGACTCATTCCCAATCTGACCATGATCGCGAAGTCTTTCGCGTTCATTCCATGAGGAAAGACTGAGGCGTCGGTCCCATAACCGATTTTCACTCCGAGTTCTACGGCCCTCCGGAACACTTTCGAATGCGATGCCTTCGCTGCCAGTGCCTTGATCTCAACCGCGGGAGGGAGTCGGGTTCGCCCACCGGTTAGCCATTCCAATGCGAACAAGGTTGGAACCAGATAGGTGCCCTTGCTCTTCATGGTATTCAAAGTGTCATCTTGCAAAAACGAACCGTGCTCGATCGACTCCACGCCGGCCAAGATCGCTTCCTTTGCCGCGCGATCTCCGTGGCAGTGCACTGCGACCCTTTTTCGAAGCCGATGAGCCTCGTCGACGACGGCGGCCATTTCCTCAAGCGTGAGTTGGGGAGTATCGACCTCGTCAGCCAACGAGAGAACCCCGCCTGACGCGCAGAACTTGATTAGGTCGGCGCCGTGTTTGACGTTGAATCGCACCGCCTGGCGCAAAGCAGAGGGGCCATCAGCAACCCCGTCGGTATAATCCAACTCTCTGCCGGTAGCGCGGAAGCTTAAGCCTCCGGTGAAGTCGCAGTGGCCTCCTGTTGCCCCGATCAAGTTACGCGCGGCCAGCATTCGTGGGCCCGGAACCAGTCTTTTCGCTATCGCATTGCGCAAACTCACATCGACGAAGTTGCTACCGGGAATGCACCCGACATCGCGTACGGTAGTGAAACCCGCCTCCAGGGTTATCCGGGCGTTGAGTGCGGCCAGGTAGGCTCTTTCCGCCACGTGCTGCCGGAGCTGATTGATAAAAAATTGATCGTATGGCTCCGCAGCAACGGTCAGGTGAGTATGTGCGTCAATGAAACCAGGGGAGAGCGTCACGTCGCCCAAGTCGATCGATTCCGCACCCGAAGGTGCGCGTGCCGTGGCGGTGAGGCCAGCGATCCGGTCGCCTTCCACTACAACGCTCGAATTGCGCAGAAGGCCTTCGGACCTGCCGTCGAAAATGCGAGCTGCCTTGATAACGATAGTCATTTGGTTTCCCCTTAAGTGATTAGCCCTTCGAGCACGCCTTTGCATCCGTGGGTCATCGGTGTCGAAGTGTTCTGTGAGCCACAGCAGATTTCGGCGAGCGGCGCACCTCGTGCGGGTCGAGACTCTCCATCAACATCCTCCGATCCTTTGAGCTCTGCGCAAAACGCGATGACCGCCTCCTCACCTAGCGTTCCACGGCTGCACGTCTCTCGGACTTTGACAGGGGGCGAGATTTCCGGGCCTGGCTGTCGAGGGCCAAGCAGACACGCGCCAGCCTTGTGGCGCACTCTCTGGAGGATTCACTCCCGGTGAATTTTCACAGCCGCACCTCGAACAGGACCGGTCCCGGCATTCCTCGGCCGGAATCATTGAAGATCGCCTTTCTTCGTCAGGAGTCTAAGTGGTGCTGTCCGCCAGTGGTCTGATCTCGTTTTACGTGTCGATATTACTTTGAGCGATTTGAGTTGCAAACCGTGTTCATTGGCGCCAAAAGGTCCAAGGCGTTAGTGATAACCAAACCCAAAGAACTCGCCGGACGTTTTTGGAAGTTCTCGATCCGCGGTCACCGAGGATAGCTGAGTAAGATGAGGCCAGAGACCAACTCAAAGCATACGGATGAATATCTACGAACCTGGACACTGAGAAGTTGTTGTAGAGTACGGCGCCTTAAGAATCTCGTCGTAGCGGCCGCTGCGGTGAGCTTTTTCTGCGCGAGTCCGGGCTTCGGCGGACCCTCGCCCGCCGCGCCTGATGAGGCGGCCTTCGAACATAACTTCGACGCGCTCATTCATCCCGAAGAATTGCGCGCCTGGATGAAGTTGCTCGCTGCCGAACCAAACCATGTCTCGTCGCCCCACGACAAGGCCAATGCCGATCAGATCCTGGACTGGTTTAAAAGCTGGGGATGGGAGGCACACATCGAGACTTTCTCGGTGCTCTATCCGAAGCCAGTACGCGAGACCCTGGAACTTCTCGGCCCGCATAAATTCACCGCCACGTTGCAGGAACCACCCATCCCCGGCGATTCGAGCTCGACCGCGACCGATCCAGCTCTGCCAGCGTACCTCGCTTATGCGCGCGACGGTGACGTAACCGCGGGTCTCATCTACGTTAACTACGGGATGGTCGACGATTACAAGATGCTCGAGCGGCTCGGCGGCAGTGTAAAGGGGAAGATCGTTATCGCACGCTACGGCTCCGGATGGCGCGGGTTGAAGCCCAGACTTGCCCAGGAGCACGGCGCGATTGGATGTATCATCTATTCAGACCCGGCACAGGACGGCTACTCGATCGACGACACCTATCCCGGCGGTCCGATGCGCCCTCCTGGGGGCATTCAGCGCGGCTCAGTCATCGACATGAGTCTCTATCCAGGCGATCCGCTGACGCCGGGAATTGCGGCCACCAGTGACGCGAAGCGCCTGCCGATAGCCAATGCACCCACGATCGTCAAGATTCCAACCATTCCTATCTCATACGCCGATGCGCAGGTCTTGCTGGCTTCGCTCGGAGGACCGGTCGCTCCCGCACCGTGGCGTGGTGCACTGCCGATTACCTATCACGTCGGACCGGGCACGGCGCCAGTGCATCTGGCAGTCAAGTCCGATTGGCAGCTTCATCCGATATACGACGTCATAGCGATGATGAAGGGCTCGACCTGGCCGGATCAGTGGGTGGTCCGCGGCAATCATCACGACGGCTGGGTTTTCGGAGCCAGCGATCCGTTGTCAGGTCAGGTCGCGCTGCTTGCGGAGGCCAAGGCGTTCGGCGGGCTCGCCGCGCGGGGTTGGCATCCCAAGCGCACTCTTGTCTACGCGAGCTGGGATGGGGAGGAACCCATGCTCATGGGCTCGACTGAGTGGGGCGAGGCCCACGCCGCTGAACTGAAGCAGAAAGTGGTGCTGTACATAAACTCCGATGCCAACGAACGAGGCTTCCTGGAAGTCGGCGGGAGCCACGACTTTCAGCACCTGGTCAACGAAGTCGCCGGCGAAGTAATCGATCCTGAGACCGGAGTCCCGATCGGCCAGCGCCTGCGCGCAAAAATTCGCATAGCTGCGCTGGCACCGACCGCTCCGGAGCACATCAAGGCCGAGGCCAAGATCGCGGCGGACCCGGGCAAGGATTTCCCAATTGAGGCGCTGGGCTCGGGCTCCGATTTTTCGGTTTTTCTCGATCACCTTGGCGTCCCCGCGTTGAACGTCGGTTTCGCCGAGGAGGGCCGTTCCAGCGGCGTCTATCACTCCCGTTACGACACCTTCGAGCATCACAGTCGCTTCGTTGACCCGGGTTTCATTTATGACGCGTTGTTGGCCAAGACGATCGGTCGAATGGTGGAGCGCGTCGCTGACTCCGAACTTCCTGTCCAAAACGCGGGTGGTCTTGCCAACGCGATTTCTGAGTATCTCGACCAGGTCAAGAAGCTCGCTGACGAGGAACGAGAACAAGCCGAGGCGCAAGCTGGGCTGCTCCGCGATCGAGCCTTCCAGCTTGCAGCCGATCCCACGAAATCAAGCGGTGTGCCTGCTGCGCTCGATTCGGTCCCCCACACTGAGGTTGCGTCACTTGAGGACGCGGTAGATCGTCTGAAGCGCCGCGCCAAGGCCTACGACGACGCGCTTGCGAAGAACGGCCCGCACCTGTCCCCCACTCAACTGGCCCGCGTCCAAGTCCTGATGCTGGACATCGACCAGACGTTAGCGCCCGCCGTGGGTCTCCCGGGAAGGACCTGGAACAAGAATCTAATTTATGCGCCGGGCCGCGATACAGGTTATGAAGCCAAGACCCTGCCCGGCGTCCGTGAGGCAATCGAAGAGCGCCGCTGGTCCGACGCCCCGCGTTACGCCGAACTCACGGCGAACGCTCTAAATGCCTACAGCGACCGTCTCGATCAAGTAACCATCATTCTCAACGGCAAGTAGCACGACCCGGCCCGTAACTCACTTCATTTCCCGGTTCCGGTCACCAAAAAACTTGTGGGACTGTTGCTCGCATTGCTGTTGACAGTGATTGTTGCGCTCGCCCCTCCAGCCGAGGTGGGAGCGAATAAAACCATAGCCTTGCACTTCCCCTTGGGCCCTACCAAACCGGTACAATTGGTGGAGCCTCCAAACTCGCTCGATCCCGCAATCGATCCTCCGTTGAAAGTAATCGTCGCTCCACCTTTTTTCTTAGCGGTATTGGTCAAGGTCATTACCTTGGTCTTGCTCTTTCCCACCTTAACTTTGCCGAAGTTCAGCGCACCCTGGGACAGCCCCACGGACGCGGACACCTTGGGGGTTGGAGTCGGAGTAGGTACGGGCGTTGGTATCGGAGCCGGAGTAGGTGCAGGCGTCGGTGTCGCGGCTGGCGTTGGCGTCGCCGGCGTTGGCGTCGGAGTTCCGGTTGCAGCCGCAGCCATCGCGGTGACGAATTGGTTGATGTCGACACTGCCCCAACCCGTGGCCTGGTCATAACCCGGACCGGCGCTGAATCCTGTCACCCCGTTGAAGGTGTTGTTGCCGGTGGTGATGTCATGGAACCCGGCGGCCGCCTGCCCCGCGCTGGCCAGAGCGTAAACCTTGGGATTGATTGAACCGACCTTGCCGCCCGACT
>DASXMJ010000034.1 GCA_036495685.1 Candidatus Binataceae bacterium
GATGCGCTGTTCCAGGCGAGGCCGGAGCTCACCTTCGAACACGTTCGTTCTCTCGCAACCCGGATCTCGAAGAATCAAGGAACATTCACTATTGAGACCGACAGCGGGGAAGCAATCGCCGCAAACACGGTGGTTGTCGCGCTTGGCAATTTTCCTTCGACGAATCCCTTGCCGCCCGGAAGTCCCGATCCACCCGCCGGCTGGTCGCCTGATGCCGTGAAGGGACTGCCTCGGTCCGCCACTGTGTTGTTGATATGGTCCGGTCTCACCGCGGTTGATGTCTGCCTGTCGTTGCGCGAGCTCGGCCATCACGGACGCATCTACCTCGTCTCCCGCCGGGGGTTGTTGCCCCGGGTGCACCCGACCAACGCCCCACGAACGCCGTGGGACGGTGAAGAGGTCGTGGACGTACCGCTGAATTCCCTTTTCTCGAAGGTCAGGAGAGCAGCGCAACAAGACACGGAAGCTGGAGGTACCTGGCACGGACGAATCGACGGTCTGCGGCCGCATACCCAGGATATCTGGCAGCTTCTGACTCTGAAGGAGAAGCGCCGGTTTCTTCGCCTTCTACGACCCTATTGGGACCTGCATCGCCACCGGATCGTGCCGGAGGTCCACGCCGCGGTTGAGACGTTGCGGCGGAGCGGGCAACTGGAGGCGATAGGCGGCCGGATCGTCTCGGCTTCTTCATTGGCCGATGGAGCAATCCAGGCGACTGTCGAGTTGCGAAGCGGCGGCAGGAGAGAACTGGCGGCGGAGCGAGCAATCAATTGCAGCGGACCTGAATTGGATGCACGCCGCTTTCGCGTTCCTCTTCTGAAGCAACTCGTCGCCGATGGGTTCGCACGCTACGACCCGCTGTTCTTGGGAATCGATGCCACCGCGGAAGGCGCCCTCGTCGCGAGGAGCGGCGCGGTGCAGGACGGGCTCTACGCACTCGGGCCCCTCCTCAGGGGGGTGTTCTGGGAGAGCACCGCGATGCCGGAAATCCGCGTCCAGGCCGCGGGCATCGCCTCCGGCATACTCGCCCGCTTACTCCGACACGCGGAGTCCGGTTTGCCGCAGGACTACGCGGCCGCCGGCGGAAACTAACGTGCTCGGGCTGAAACGATTCAGGCGGCCCCGGGGCAGGTCAGCTCGCTCCGGCGAGCACGTGGAACTGACCACTCAAGGCTTGCCGATGATCAGCGCGTTGCTGATGAGCTTCGAACCGATACGATTCGAATTGATAGACGAATTCGGCTCCGAGCTAGTTGGGCCGCACCTGGCCGAACGCGAAGGGCTGCCGCACCCGGTCGGATCCCCTCCAAGCGCGTCCAATCAGATCTGGTATATGAAGACCCGGTTTTCCTTCGGGTGCAGAAAGACTTTGTTGCCGAGTTTCAGGCCCAACTCCCCGAAGCGTTGATGATCAACATCGACGTTGACCGGGTCGCCCCATTCCGCGACCAGCTCTATACGCACCTGCGGCCCCGCCGGATTCACGCTTCTGATCGTGGCCGGAAAACTGCGCTGTCCGCGCGGGACTCTATCGATCTCCAGGAGATGCGGCCGCACGTAGACCGCAGCCTTGCCGGATCCGTTTGCGCTAACGACGTTCGCTGAGCTGACCTCGAGGCTGGTATCGCCCAGGAACACGCGTCCATTCTCGATTCGCCCGTGGAACAGGTTCACGTTGCCCAGGAAGCTGGCGACGAACGCGTTGGCCGGGCGATGGTACACGTCTTCGGGTGTGCCAACCTGCTCGATCTTTCCTCCATTCATGACCACCACGCGATCCGCCAGTTCCAGCGCCTCGTCCTGGTCGTGTGTAACGAACACGCAGGTAAGGCCGAGCTGTTCGTGCAGCCGCCGTAGCCACTGACGCAGCTCCTGCCGCACTCGCGCATCGAGCGATCCGAACGGCTCGTCGAGCAGCAGGACGCGGGGCCGAACGGCCAGCGTCCGCGCGAGGGCCACCCGCTGTCGTTGTCCACCCGACAGTTCGGACGGATAGCGATCGGCGAGGAAATCCAATTGCACGAGCCGTAGCAACTCATGCACCTTCGCCCGGATCGCGCTTTCGGGCGGACGCGAGGCTCGCGGCAGCACCCGCATCGCGAACGCCACGTTTTCGAAAACCGTCATGTGGCGGAAAAGCGCATAGTGCTGGAATACGAAGCCGATCTTTCGGTCGCGCACGCTGAGCGAACGGGCATCGTGGCCGAAAAACTGCACCCTCCCGCCGCTGGGAGTCTCCAGGCCGGCGATAATCCGCAGAAGGGTGGTCTTGCCGGACCCTGAGAGCCCCAGCAAGGCGACCAGTTCGCCGTCGGCGATCTCCAGGTCGATGCGGTCGAGCGCGATGAACGTGCCGAAGGTCTTGTGAATGCCGCGAAGTTCAATACTCATGCTGCCACCTGTTCCACGGGTTCAGCGGCCGCCGTCTCGCGCATCGAGGATGCGATACGGCGACCCACCAGATACTTCAGTGCGAGGGTGACAAGGGCCAACAACGCCAGCAGCGAGGCGACAGCGAAGGCGGCAGAGAACTGGTAGTCATTGTAAAGAATTTCCACGTACAGCGGCATCGTGTTGGTCGCTCCGCGGATATGCCCCGAAACGACCGATACCGCACCGAACTCACCCATCGCGCGCGCCGCGCACAAGACCACGCCGTAGACCAGCCCCCAGCGCACGTTCGGCAACGTCACGCGGCGAAACATCTGCCATCCGCTGGCGCCCAGCACGACGGCAGCTTCTTCCTCGTCGCGCCCGGTAACCTGCATCACCGGAATGAGTTCGCGGGCCGCGATCGGAAAGGTCACGAAGATCGTCGCCAACACGATGCCCGGCTTTGCGAAAATAATCTGGATTCCGTGATCGACGAGCCATCCACCGATGGGAGTGCGCACTCCGAGTAACAGCACGAAGATCATTCCGGAAATCACCGGCGAAACCGAGAAGGGGAGATCAATCACGGTCAGCAGCGCCTGCTTGCCGGGAAATTCAAAGCGCGTCAGCGTCCAGGCGGCCGAGAGTCCAAAAGTGACGTTGAGCGGAACCACGATGGCCGCGGTGAGTAGCGTGAGACGGATGGCGGCAGCGGCCTCCGATGACGTGATGGCTGCGAAGTATACGTGCGCACCCTTGGCGAATGCCTCGACGAATACGGCGGCGAGGGGAACGAACAGGAACAGCCCCATGAACCCGATGCTGATCGCGATCAATCCCCATTGAACCCAGGCCGGATCGGACACCGCCGGCCTGACTGGCCGATCGCTCTTCTCTCCAAGCCATCCGAAGTTTTCCAGCACGATACGTCCTATGCCGCTATCCGGCGCGTGCTCCATCGCTGGAGCAGGTTCACGCTGAACAGCAGTCCTGCCGATATCACCAGCATCAGGACCGCAACCGCCGTCGCACCCGCGTAGTCGAACTGCTCGAGTTTGCCCATGATGAGCAGGGGGAGAACTTCGGTTCGCATTGCCAGGTTTCCCGAAATGAAGACCACCGAGCCGTATTCGCCAATCGCGCGCGCATACGCCAGCGCAAAGCCGGTCAGCAGCGCCGGCACCAGTCCAGGAAAAGTCACCCGCACGAAGGTCTGGAGCCTATTGGCACCCAAGGTCGCAGCCGCTTCTTCCAGTTCCAGCTCCAGCTCTTCCAGGACGGGTTGGAGAGTTCGCACCACGAACGGCAGCCCCACGAAGGTCAGCGCCACCACGATGCCCAGGGGAGTAAACGCGATTCTGATACCCATCGGTTCGAAGTAGCGTCCTATCCATCCATTGGTCGCGTAGATTGCGGTGAGCGTTATTCCAGCGACGGAAGTCGGCAGCGCGAACGGCAGGTCAACCATCGCGTCGATTATTCGTTGCGCGGGGAATTCGTAACGTACCAGAGTCCATGCCACCACGGTTCCGAAAACGGAATTCACCACCGCGGCGACAAGCGACGCCACGAAGCTCAGCCGGCATGCGGCCAGGGTTCGTGGCGCCGTGATCGTCGCCCAAAATTCTCGCCAGGTCAGCGTAGCCGACTTGAAAAAGATCGTTGAAAGAGGAGCAACGACGATTACCAGCAGGTATACGAGCGTGAAGCCGAGTGCGAGTCGGAAACCCGGCAATACGCGGTTCTTGCCCTGGGTCATTTCCCTCCTTGCTGAATCTGATCGAAGATGCTGCCGTCGGCAAAAAAGGTCTTCTGCGCCTTCGTCCAACCGCCGAACTGCTCATCGACCGTGAAGAGAGGAAGGCTCGGAAACTGCGATTTGTATTTCGCGGCGACCGCCGGGTCGCGAGGGCGGTAAAAGTTGCGCGCGACCACCTCCTGGCCTTCCGGCGTGTAGAGATACTCGAGGTACGCTTTCGCCACCTCGGCGGTCCCGTGGCGCTCGACAACCCTGTCGACCACCGCTACCGGAGGCTCGGCCAGGACGCTGAACGACGGGGCCACCAGCTCGAACTTGTCTGGGCCGAATTCCTTGATCGACATCAGCGCCTCGTTTTCCCACGCGATCAGCACGTCACCGATGCCGCGTTCGACGAAGGTCGTCGTCGATCCGCGCGCACCCGAGTCGAGCACCGGCACGTTGGCGTACAACTTCGCGACGAACTCTCGTGCCTTGGCTTCATCGCCGTTGTTCTTGCGCAGCGCATAGCCCCACGCGGCAAGAAAGTTCCATCGCGCTCCCCCCGAAGTCTTGGGATTTGGCGTGATCACCGAGACGCCCGGCTTCACCAGGTCGTCCCAGTCGTGGATTCCCCTGGGATTGCCCTTGCGCACCAGCAGGACGATGGTCGAGGTGTAGGGACAACTGTTGTCAGGCAGGCGCTTCTGCCAGTCCTTCGGCAGCAGGTGCGCCTTGTCCGCGATGGCGTCGATGTCGTAGGCCAGCGCTAGTGTGACGACGTCGGCATCGAGTCCATCGATGACCGCCCGAGCTTGCTTTCCCGATCCCGCGTGCGATTGGTTTATGGTTACGTCGTTACCGTTTTTCGCCTTCCAGTACTTCGCGAACACGGCATTGTAGTCTTCGTACAGTTCGCGGGTCGGGTCGTACGATACGTTCAGCAGCGCGGATGTTCCCGCGCTCGCAAGATTGGGGATACCCAATGCGCTCGCCGCCGCGATAAGGATGGCGAGCGCCAGAATTGAACTTTTACGCATCACTTGCAGTTGCTCCAGCTTCATTTCGCTTCAAAGCTGATTTGCAGCTGCGTCTCGAATAAGCCCTCGTCGGGGCGGTCCTGCGGGAACTTCGGGTTCGTACCCGCGCCGCCGTTGAAGAAGGTTCGCGCGTAGTCG
>DASXMJ010000035.1 GCA_036495685.1 Candidatus Binataceae bacterium
GATATCAAGACAATCCACCCGCAACCTTCGCGCCTGCACCGACAGATATTTCGACTTCGGAAGATTACAGATGCACGCACATCACCGCGTCTTGCTGGGTGACCTCGAAAAGCATCGGCGTAGCCGAGTGCACTCGCAGTCGAACGACAGCTATCTGAGCAGTGGGCATCACTACCTCGATGTTTCCGTTCCCATGCGGAGGACAATCGCGAAAGCGTGGCTCAAGAAAAACAAGGACATCACGGCCACCGAATTTTTAGCCGTGCTCGAGAGTCTCTATCGTGGAGAGTCCCACGAGGAGAAGACCCTGGCGAGTATCCTGCTCTCATATCATTCTACTGGCCGTAACACAGTTAAACTGAGCGAGCTCAACGCTTGGCTCGACGACCTCGTTGGATGGGCCGAGATCGATATGCTCTGCGGTGGGGTGTTCAGCGCCGAAGAGATCCTCGCGAATTGGCGCGGGTGGGAGCGATTCATCCTCGCACTCTCGCGCGACCGAAATATCAACAAACGCCGCGCGGCGCTGGTCTTGCTGACCGCTCCGGTTCGCTATTCCGACGACCAGCGACTTGCCGACCTGGGCTTCGAGGTCATCCGTTTGCTGCAGCCTGAACGCGAGATCATCATCACCAAGGCGGTCTCATGGCTTCTGCGCAGCATGGTGCGGCATCACAAGGGGGTTGTCGCCGCCTATCTGAAAAAGAATCTGTCCTCGCTCCCCGCCGTCGCCGTGCGTGAGACCAGAAGAAAGATCGCGACGGGACGGAAGTAGCTGAAGGATGCGAGGTAAGGGCTGACCTCGAAATCCGAAAGCGCTTTTCACAAACTCTGGTCGCTGTTTCTTCTTATTCGGTCCAGCAGGGAGGATGCTTTACCGCCCACTCACCCGCTTGAAGGGACACGTACTTGGTGAGCTCGCGTCCCATGCGCACTGTGAGCCTCTGCGGTATTGTGCAAAGGTCATTCGGTCTCTTGCAGGTGGTCATTCGGTCTCTTGCAGGTGCTCGTTGGCTGGCCGGCTATCCGACGATACTGGCTGGTCCTGCTTCAGCTGCTCGATCTCGGCTCGTTGACGATCGATTTGGCGCTGCTGCGCTGAGACCTCACTCTGCAGTCGCCCTTGCGCGTTCTGCTGGTTTTGCAATTCATGCCCTACCACACCGCCGGTTACTGCCCCTAGGCCCGCGCCAATCAATGCGCCCTTTCCCGCGTGATGAACTCCTGCGCCGACGATAGCGCCGGTGCCCGCCCCCAGCACCGCGCCGCCGATAATGCCTTCATCGGTCGTGGTCAGGCTCTGTGCCCTGCTGCTGCCGGCGAGCATACCGAGCAGAAGGAGTGTTGCCGCTCCGCATATTAAGAAAGGTTTCATAAAGTCCACTCCGTGCCGCAGGCTGCGTCGCGGGTGCCTCCCCACGCGGAGCGCAGCGGCTTCCTCCTCCTTGCTAGGGGCGTGCCTGATCCGATTCTCTTGGATTAAAAGCCTTTTTTTGACTTTTGAGTGATTGAATGTGCAAATTTTACAAAGAAGTTCTTTCCATCAGCGAACCTCACACCCTTGCGCGGTGAAAACTGCCAAGGCTGGATTTAACGATGCTTAGGAGCAAGAAGTAAGTAGTCGCCCCGCGCGCCATCTGAAGCCTCTCGGATATCTTCAGAGCAGGGTGAACCCGTTCCTCGTCAGCTGAAACGCTCTTCTGATTCGTCCGCGGCGATTTCCATCGGTCATGCGAAGCTCTCTGCCGAGAAGGCCGATTGAGCTGGACTATTGCTGATGAGAAGGAAGCAGACCCGAGACGAGTTCGCCACGCTCATCACGTTATCGGCTATTCTGCGCAATGGGTTAAGCTCCAGTAAGCGACGCGAGGCACCGCAATGCGTTTCACCCTAATGCTCTCCCGAGGCGAGTATCGGGATTTTGTTGCGATCGCCCAGGCGGCCGAGGCCTCCGGGTGGACGTCGATCACGATCCCGGACAGTCTTTTCTTTCCGCAAAGTACGGTATCGCGTTATCCATATGCCGATACCGACAACATCCGCCAGTACATTTCGGCAACTCCTTTCATCGAACCTTTCATTGCAATGTCCTGGATGGCTGCGGTTACCAAGACCTTGCGATTCTATCCTGCGGTCATGAAAGTCCCGGTAAGGCAGCCTCTGGTACTCGCCAAGGCGCTGAGTTCACTAGCGGTCATCTCGGGTAACCGCGTCAGCCTGGGCGCCGGCCTTAGTCCATGGCGCGAAGACTTCAGCTACAACGGTCTCGATTTCGAAAAACGCGGCAGGCTCATGGACGAAAGCATAGCGATCATTCGCGCCGCGATGAGCGGACGGTACTTCGAATTTCACAGTCAAAACTATGACATCGGGCCGATTAAACTGAATCCGGTCCCCGATCGTCCGGTACCGATACTGTACGGCGGCCACAGCAAGGCCGCGTTGGCCCGAGCCGCCCGTCTGTGCGACGGATGGATCTCGGCGAATGCCGATACCGACGCCCTGAAAGCCATGATTGCTGAGCTCAATGACCTGCGCGAACGATACGGAACCCTCAGTCGGCCCGATTACGAAATTCACGTCATGGACGTAACCGCAAGCACCGCCGATGACTACCGGCGCCTTGCGGACCTCGGTGCTACCGACATGGTGGCGGGTTTTGCCAGCGAGGGTCAGGAGATGATTGATAACGTCCGTCGCTTCGGTGAGAAAATCATCGCAAAGCTCGGATCCCCGCGCGCCTCGTAGTCGTTGTATAGGAACAATGAACGCCTATTCGCGGCGCGAGTTCGTACGTTTCGCTGGTTCCGCCATCATCTTCGCCGCTTTGCCCGCCGCCAAAGGCACGGCGGCGGCGTCATCCACGAAGTTCGGCGGTCCCACGCCCAACTCGCAATTCTATGTGACCTCCTTCGCACGCACTCCGCTCGTAGATCCATCCGCTTGGACCCTTCAGATCAAGGGGCTGGTTGCGAATCCGCTGAAGATTTCCTATCGGCAACTCCAGGAGCTTCCTCAGGTCAACCAGACCTTGACGCTGGAGTGTATTGGCAATCCACCCGGCGGAACCGTGATTGGCAACGCGGCATGGCGTGGGGTCAAGCTTAGGCCGCTTCTCGATCGTGTCGGAATCAAGCGCACAGCCGTGTGGGTCGCCATGCGCGGGGCGGACGGGTACCACACCGGACTTCCGGTCGACGATTTGCTGCGCGAGGAGAATTTCCTTCCGTGGATAATGAATGGAATGGCGCTGCCGCCGGAACATGGATTTCCGGTGAGAATTTTCATCCCGGGAAAATACGGAATGAAGCAACCGAAGTGGATCACCGAACTCGAATTTCTCGATCATGAGACCCCCGGATACTGGGAAGCCCGCGGCTGGACTAATAGCGGGTGGCGCAAAACCAATTCCGGTTTCTTCTCACCACGCGCGGAGGGGGGACTTATATTCGACGGGGCCGCAAAGGTGGTCGCACCGGTGGAAATCTGGGGGTGGGCGCTCGCGGGTCCTTCGGGAATCAGGCGGGTCCAGGTTTCGAGTGATGCCGGTAGAAATTGGCGCGATGCACAACTCGTTGCAAATCAGTCACCGTACGTGTGGACGGTTTGGAGACATCGCTTCACTCCCGCTGCACCCGGAAAATATGTAATCAGCGTGCGCGCCACCGACGGTAGAGGCGTCGCGCAGCCGGCAACTGACCCTCAGACCGGCAGCGGTATGAGTGGTCAGCCGCAGTTGCCCCTCGAAGTCACGTCGATCGTTTAATTATTCAGCACATAGACGAATCGGGCACCCAACCCTCCTGCACAGTGCGTGAGACCCACCCGCTCGACAACCAGGAAAATTCTTGCTCCGATGAGATAGCGGACCATGACCGACGACCTTGTCATCTTCGGTGGAAGTGGCAGTCCCAAGCTGACACTCAAGATCTGCGAATACCTGCAGACCCGCCCGGGAACAGGTGAGGTATTGCGTTTCTCGGACGGGAATTTGTTCGTGCGCGTGAGAGAGAACGTCCGGGGACGGCACGTTTACCTGGTACAGTCCACGGTCTTTCCGACCAACGACAACTTCATGGAGCTCCTTTTCTGGACCGACGCATTGAAGCGTGCCAGCGCCGAGTCCGTGACCGTCGTCATGCCCTATTTCAGCTACGCGAAAGGCGATAAGAAGGATGAGCCCAGAGTATCGATTCGGGCCCGGGTATGCGCTGACGCGATCGAGGTTGCCGGCGCCGACCGTGTGGTGACGCTGGACTTGCACGCTCCCCAGATCCAGGGCTTCTTTCACATTCCGGTAGATGACCTATATGCGCTGCCGGTACTCTGCGAAGAACTTGCCCACAAGCAACTGCCAAATCTTATCGTCGTGTCTCCCGACACCGGCTTCGTGAAGCAAGCGCGCAAGTATGCTTCGTTTCTGGGCACTTCAATCGCGGTCGCGGACAAACAGCGTAAGGCTCATGACGAACGCGCCGAGATCCTCGAGATCATCGGCGAGGTGCGGGGAAAAAACGCATTGATCGTTGACGACTTCACGATCTCTACCGGCACCCTGGTCAACGCCGCGCACAAGCTCATCGAGCGCGGCGCGCTTGCCGTCTACGCCGCGGTCTCGCATGGGGTATTCAGCGAAGGATCGATGGAACGGCTTGAGCAGAGTCCGATTCGAAATCTTCTGGTAACCGACTCAATCGAAACCCAGCCAGTTGTGCTTTCTTCGAAGGTTCAGGTGGTCTCCGTGGCACCGCTCTTCGGAGAGGCCATTCGAC
Organism: Candidatus Binataceae bacterium; assembly: GCA_036495685.1. Classification (NCBI taxonomy): domain Bacteria; phylum Candidatus Binatota; class Binatia (SeqCode); order Binatales (SeqCode); family Binataceae (SeqCode); species Binataceae bacterium (SeqCode). Next base: position 4,773 of record DASXMJ010000035.1, read on the forward strand.
GGATCCATAAGCGCGAAAGCATCAGCGTGCTCTTCCCATCATAAAAGCGCGTCGAGGACCAGGAGTATTTTTGCGGTCCTGACCTCGTCTGTTCACGAAGCGATAAAGTCGCGAAGAATTCGCAGGGCTAGCTCGGGTTGATCATTCAACACCGAGTGACCCGCATTGGAGATGCGCTCGAAGCGCACCAGTCGCGGGCGAAGCAGCGATGCCATTTCCATGGCCGCTTCGACGGGGCACGCAGGGTCATCTTCGTCGCTCAGGATCAGTGTCGGACGGCGAATCGAACCCATGCGTAGCGTCAAATCGATCGTCCGCAACTCGCTCCGCAGAAGGTGCATGGTCATCTCGCCGTTGGCTAGCATACGCATTTGCTTGTTCGGATCTTCCGGCTTGCGTGTGTAAAGCGGGAGGCAGTGTTTCGTGAACGCCAGGCCGGTTTTCAGGTTCGGACCATCGAAAAAGCTCTTTGCTGCCCGATACGCGCGCGCCCCTCCCAGTCTGCGGAACGTCTCCAGAGACTCGGCCGCATTCTGCCGTGCTTCGGCACCATAGAGAATGAGCTTGCCTGGGTGATCGTGATACCGCGATGCATACGCCATCGCGACATAGCCACCATAGGAATGTCCAAGCACGATGGGCTACTCGATCTCGAGCGCGCCGCACAGGGCGCGCACATCGTCCGCCCATCGATCGACGGTCCATTGCTCCGAAGAGGTAGGGTCACTCCTTCCCGTGCTGCGCATGTCCGGAAACACCAGTTGGGGAATTCGGCGAGCGGTGCAAGCTCATATTCTAGGTACGAATGGTCACCTCCGGACCGCCATGCAGCGCGATCACCGTCGGTCGCTCGATCATCCGGACGCCGTCGGGGACAAGCTTGGCTCAACCACGTCGAAAAACAATCGTCCGCCGTCGATTTCTATTCGCATCGCGATGTCGTGGCGGACTCAGATCATTGCGTAATTGAGTTCCGGAGTCGCGCCGCAATTCGGTCCAGTTCCGCGCGGCCTGGCCGCTTCCGATTGTCTGGCCCGAAACGCAAGCCAAAGCCGTCGTGTTCAAATCGCGGAAAGACGTGGAGGTGCACGTGAAAGACCTCCTGACCTGCCGCGGCTCCATCCGCCAGAAAAAGATTAACCCCCTCGCATCGAACCCCGCTTTGGCGCAGCCCCGCCGCCACCAGCATGCCCACCCGAAAGATCTCACCACCGAGGTCCGGAGCAAGGTCGGCAAGGTAAGTGGCGTGAGTCTTCGACACCACTAGCACGTGCCCGGGGTTCACCGGTTGAATATCCATCAGTGCAAGCACCGACTCGGTTTCGTGAACGAGACTGTAAGTCTCGGTTCCGTTCACCATAGAGCAAAAAAGACAACTTGATTCTCGGCGGGGCGGCATAGTTAGAATTTTACTCACGACGAAGAACAGATCGAGGCCGTCGATGGTAGGAAACCGCTTGCAGGCGAGCGACGCGTGCTAGGATGAAGTCATGCCCCGCGTACGTGCCCGAGTCGCGATGGCCATTCTCTGCATGTCATGTGTCGGCTCGACCTACGCCGCGACCTCGCCGCCGCCCTCCGAGTTCGGTGGAGTTCCGTTTGGCACCACGCTAAGCGAACTGAAACAGCGCCATCCGGAAGTGAGCCGTAACCCGGACAGCGACCGGCAATTCCAGGTCTATCAAACCCTTGACCTAAAGGGCGTAGGTACCAAGAGTGCCGCAGCATTCAATATCTACAAGGGCCACGTGGTTGGCGGGCAGGTCATGCTCGATGCGTACAATGCGCGTTCCTGGTACGACAAGATGGTCCAGCAGTACGGCGAGCCGGACACCTGTGATTATTGCGGAGACCCGGAACTAGTCATCGCCAACTGGATGTGGGGCAACGGCGTTCGGCTGCATATCGGCGGCGAGATGCTGACTCTTCTGACCGAGGAAGGTGCTACGCAGCGCCACGATTGGATTGCACGAGGAGACAACAGTGTCGCGGCCGATAGCGGCGATGAGAAAAGTGATTTGGGCGAGACGGTTCGGCCGGTCGTACATCGGAGAGTGACTAAGAAGAAATTCGCCGCCGCACACCCCCGGCCCGCACCCGCGCCGACGACAGGATGGAGCTATTACTACGAGCGGGCCAAGGACCGCTTCGGGCGATGGGCGGGCTGGTCGCAATGAGGCCACTTGACGCTCGCTCCGCTAAACCGTTGAACGGCGGAGAGTTGGACGGAGGCCGGCATCCGCGGTGCGCGGTCCGGGCTTTTGAATCCGATGGGCGAGCGACTCGCTCTCTGGCTGTAGATCAGCCTTTTGGCAGACCCAGCACCCGCTCTCCGATCACATTTCGCTGAATCTCGGAAGTACCACCCGCGATCGTCTGGGCGCGCGCGTAGAAAAGCGAGTGTATCCAGCGCCCATGCTCGACCGCAAAGGGGGAGCCTTCAACCAGTTGCGCGTATGGTCCCAGGACCTCCTCGGCGAAACTCACCATCCGTAGCATCGTTTCGGTCCTCAACAGTTTGGCGATCGATCCTTCCGGCCCAGGCGGCTGCCCCTTGAATCTGCGAGTGAGACTCCGCAGCGAACTATAGCGCGCGGCCTGGCACTCTGTCTGGATCTGCGCAAATCGCTGCCTTACCGATGGATCGTCTGCCGGACGCCGACCGGACGCATCCAGGCGAGTGAGCAGTTCTCTCAGGCGCTCCGCTTCACGTTCGATCTGAAGCAGTGCACCAACCGTAATTCGCTCGAACATAAGGGTGGTCACCCCGACCCGCCATCCGTCGTTCTGCGGACCAAGCAGGTTGACCTTGGGAACCGCGACGTCTTCGAAAAATATCTCGTTGAAGTCACGGTTGCCGGTCATCTGAACAAGCGGGCGCACCGTGATGCCCGGAGTCTTCATATCGACCAGCATGTAAGAGAGCCCTTTGTGTTTCGGCGCCGACGGATCGGTGCGGCACAAAAGCAGACAGAAATGTGCGCGATGCGCGAGCGTGGTCCAGACTTTCTGTCCATTGACGACAAAATAATCGCCGCGATCTTCCGCCCGCGTGGTCAGTGATGCGACATCGGAACCGGCCCCTGGTTCGGAATATCCTTGGCACCAGATTTCATCGCCCGACAGGATCGGCGGCAGGTAGCGATGCTTCATCTCTTCGGTACCCCACTGCATGATCGTGGGACCGGCGATATTCAAACCGACCGGATTGATCGTTCCCGGCGCGTTAATCCGATCCATCTCCTCCTCGTGGATGTACTGCTCCACCAGCGTGGCGCCGCGACCGCCATATTCCTGCGGCCAATAAATGCCGACCCATCCGGCCTCGAAAAGCGCCTTGTGCCAGCGCATCGCGCGTTCCCATCGTTTTTCCGGGTCGGCATATTGTGGGCCATCGCCCAGCAGCGCCGGGGCATTGTGGTCGAGCCACGCCCGCAAGGTGTCGCGAAACCGATTCTCTTCCGTTGTGAAATCAAAATTCATCGTTAGCTCAATCGCAGGACTCCTCTGGCATTGCCGGACAGAATCTTCGCCTCACTCTCGGCATCCAGCTTAAGCGCTTTCACCTCCTCCACCGGGTGGGCGAGCCCGGCCGGCAGCGGGTAGTCGCTGCCGACTACGAATCGATCCGCGCCGTAATTACCGACCAAATGACCCAGCATCGGGCGGCTGTGCGCGATGATGTCGAAATGAAACTGCGGTAGGTAAGTCGACGGCGGCCGTGGAATTGCCTGTTTGCACTCCGGCACCAGGCGATAGCCCATGTCCAGCCGACCCAGCAGCGCGGGCAGCGCACCACCGGCGTGATACAGCACGACCTTCAGCTGCGGATGGCGTTCGAGCACCCCGCCGTAGATCAGGAGCGCAGCCGCCAGGCCGGTGTCGTAGAGATTGCCAACCAGATTGCCGAGAAAGTACCGGCCCAATGCCCCAGCCGGTGCAGCTTCAAAAGGATGAACGCAGACCGCCATCTCCAACGCTTCGGCCGCAGCCCAGAAAACCTCGAAATCGGGTTCGTCGAGCTGTCGCTCGCCGATCTTGGGAGGGATTTCCACGCCGCGCAGTCCCAACTTGGCGGCACGTTCGAGTTCCTTGGCCGCGGCGACCGGGTTCTGGAGAGGAACTGATGCAAGTGGCGCGAAATGCCGCGAGTCGCTCCGCGCGAGCGCCGCCAGTGCGTCATTGTTCACCTGCGCGATAGCGAGACCGAGGTCATTCGCAACGTCTGGGTACATCAGAAACGGGACACACGAGATTGCTTGCAGCGCGATACCTTCTCGCTCCATGTCGGCTATGCGCGCCGCGGCAACCGAGATCGGCCCCTCCAGGGGGCGCGTGGCCTTCTCCTGGATGAGAAAGAACCTGCGACCGTCGCGTTCGACAATCCTGGTCGCGTAGTGCCTCCCTTCCCGCGCAAGGAAGTCGATCACCTCGGGCGCCACGAGGTGGTTGTGCATATCGATTGCGTTCATGGTGTGAGCGGGTCCTTCCGCTACGCCTTTGACGCGGAGCGGGCAACGTCTTTACAAAATGAAACTGATCTTGCCGTGCGGACGGAGTGCTTCGTTGTCGAGGACTGCTCTTCGCTCTTTTATTTTTAGTTCGTTGCCGACACGAACGAGCTTGTAGTCGTACCGGCCGATGTAGGTATCTACCGATTCGTAGCGCATCCGGTGCACGGCGAAATTGGCGGTCGCGAGGATGCGGTCGCCGTCGGCACCGAGAACGCGCACGTTGCTGATCATCCGGCGAGTGCGCGATGGCGGATTTTCCGCCCACGCCGACTTACCCAGCAGTTGTTTTACGCGTGAGCGGATCCTAACGGCGTCGTCCGCGATGATGAACAAGGTGTTGCGGGCATCGCCTTCGGGTACATCGGTGGGAGGAATCTCGTATACTGCGTCGTCGCTAAGCAGTTCGAGCCATTCCTCAAGCCGCCACTCATCGAGCAGCGCCGCTTCCTTATACAGAAGATCCTCGACCTCCTGTCTGCTTGGAAGTTCCCCGGCGCTCACGCGGCACGTCTCGCGCGCTGAATCTGCGGCTCGGTCATCAGCTGGTTCCAGCGCCGCCAGAACGCGCGCATCTGCAGTTCGTCGGTTATGGATGGGTGCTCGCGCTTCATTCCGCGCGAAATGTCCGACCATTCGACTTCGCGGTTTAGAAAGCCGCGCTGACATGATTCGAGCATTTCGACATCGTCGGGAGTCGCAAAGCCGCCCGGCCCGAGGAAAGTAAGGAAATTGTCCAGGCGCAGTGCGGAGTCCTCTGCGCTCTCTTCGACCGGCGCGAGCGCCCAGGCATTCACCTCCATGTATCCGGGAGAAACCGGATAGAAGGTGCGAATCGTGACCGCCATGATGTCGTTGATGACCAGGTTCGGGAAGATTCCGAGGTTGCGACTGGTCTCACAGATTCGCCACGCGCGCTCCTTGCCGAACCGTCTGTCGAACTTCGCGCGCAATTCCTCAAAGTGAGCCTTACGGTGCTCACCGAAAGGCGGCACCCAATGCGCGATGGGGCGACCCCACGCGCTCTGGTACTCCAGCACCGCGTGTCCGTTGCCAAGATCGATCGGTTTCTGATGCGGCGGGGAGGCCATGTCACGCGATCGCACATCGATTCCGATGTCGCTCAGAAAAGTGAAGTAGCGCTGATGAGTAGGCAGCCCGTGGTAGCCGTCGTAGCTGTTCTCGACCAGCAGCTTCCAGTTCGCCCGGGCGCTGTATGACTGCTGCCCGGCGACCACTTTCATCCCGAGTTCGGACTGGTCGGCGACCAGATCGAGGTATTCGCGCGCCCGGGCCAGGTAGTCGTAGAGGCTTTGTGCCGCCGGATCGAAACACGCGAAGACGAAACCGCGGTAGCTGTCGACACCGGCGGGAGATCTAAGCCCGCGCTCCTCGCGCGAGAACGCGTCGCTGTAGGCGTCCTCGCCTGGTATACCTACCAATTCTCCGCGCGCGTTGTAGGTCCACGCGTGATAGGGGCACTGAAAGGTCTTGGCGTTGCCGGACTTCTGGCGGCAGACCAGCGCGCCGCGATGGGTGCAGGTGTTAAGCAGGACGCGAATAACATTGTCGTCGCCGCGCACCAAGACCATCGGCCGCCCCGCAACATTGCGCGAGCGATAGTCGCCGGCATGGGGCACTTCGGATTCGTGACCTACGTAGATCCAGCACTTCTCAAAGATGCGCCGCCGTTCCTGCTCCAGACACTCCGGATCGGTAAACACCCGCCGGTTGACTCGGAACAGGCCCGCTGCCTGGTCGTCCATGACGTAAGTTTCGGCTGGTCTATCCATGTGCGTCTCCTTGTGCCAGGTCACACTTCTTTGCGCGACGGGTCCCATGCCCAGTATTGCGCGATCGCGCCGCCATCGACGCGCAAGTCCATCCCGGTAATCATCCCGGCGTCTTCCGAAGCGAGGAAAACCGCAGCCCGCGCGTAATCGCTCGGGCCCGGCAATTTCTGCATCGCGACCCGCGAGCGAAACGGCTCGAACGCTTGGGTCACGCGTGTCACATCGGACGGCGTTTTGCGGCCCCATCGCGCCGCGCGCGCCAGCGACTCTGAGGGATCGGTAGCGGTCGGAGTCAGACTGTTCACGCGGATGCGGTGGGAAACCAGTTCCATGGCGGCGGAGCGGGTGAAGTTCAAGAGCCCGCTCTTGCCGGTGCAGTAGGCGATGTTGCGTGGCTCGCCCTGATGCCCCGCGGTGGAAATGATGTTGATGATGCCGCCCCCGCGCCCCTGCTCGATCATCAGCTTGGCGACGTGCTTGGTGAAGAGGAACGCGCCGCCGAGGATAACTGCAAGCTGCTTCTGCCACTCGTCGAACGGCATATCGAGCACGCCCTTGCGATTGAAGAACGCCGCGCTGTTCACGAGCACATCGACCCCGCCGAAGGCCTCTTTGGCTTGTACGACTGCGGCGCTGACCTGCGACTCGTCAGTCACGTCGCAAGTGCAGGCCAGTGAACGCCCACCGTTGCCCGCGATCGCCTGCGCGCAATCCCGTGCATTCTCCCCGCGGGAATCGACGCACACCAGCGCGGCCCCCTCTGCGGCCAATCCCTCCGCAATTCCCCCGCCGATATTCGGGCTGGTACCGGTTACCAGCGCGACTTTACCCACAAGCTTCATGTCCCGCTCACGCGACGAGGAAGCATTTCGAGGAGTTGAAGATCCAGGTGTCGATGAATTCGGTTTCCTTCGGTTTGCGGCCGAGCTCGGACAGCGCCCCGGTCAGACACATCCAATTGAGCAGCTCCTGCTGGCCGCTGTCCTCCACCGCAGCCGCCGAATAGCCCCGCCATTCGTCGTAGCGACCCGCACAAAGTGCGTCATACATTCGCCGATCGGCTGGGGTGTCCGGGTACAGGAAATAATTCTTCGGAGTAAGGAATGCATGCGACCATCCCGACGACGCCAGCAGTGCCACTCGCCAGGGACTGGCCTTGAGAATTCGGGCCGTCGCCGCGCCGAGATCGAACAGGCGCGCGGGAGTGGGAGCCGGAGGATCCAGATCCGCCTCCGAGGGAGGGTTCTCGAACGCCGGCAAGCCGCCGCGCTGGGCGATCACACGCCGGCCGTAACAATTGACCGCGAACGGAATGATAGTGAATGGAAAGCCGTTCCGATCGTAGTCGAGATAGAAAATCGCGTTGGTGAAAGCGTGACCGAGGGGATGATGCAGCGGCTTGTAGGAATAGGCCGCATCGAAGCCCGCATCAATCAGGCGGCCGGCAAGGTATTTCGCGGCGCTCTTCTCGCCCTTGACGCGAAATTTCTTGTCGGGGGGTTCGTTCCAGACATTCTTCGGGGGTGGTCCGAACTCGAAGACCTCGAACGCGTTGATACAGTAGGCGGGAACGATCTCTTCGCGAAAATTCTCGTACTGATCGTCGCCCCAGATGACGATGAAGTCTGGCTGGAACGCATCGAGCGCCGCGCGAATCTTGCGCAGCCAGACCAGGTGCTTCTCACGATGACGCCTGGCCGCAGAGGTTCCTTCGTCGCTGCCCCACTCCTCGCGCATCGCCGCCGGCCAGCCAGCGGGCCGGCGGTACTGTTCCGGCAGGCGCGGATTGGTAAGCATGCGTTTAAAAATCCAGTCCATCGACTCGTCGGAACCGGCGAGCGGCGGATAGTGAGTTATTCCAGCAAGTAGAATCTCTCCCACGGTGACTTTCTCCCCGGCGCTGGTGCGCCGTTGTCAGGCAGCCGTCCGGATGGAATCGCCCTTGGGTAGTTCGAGCTCGTTCACTTCGCCTCCGCGGTCGGCCGCAGGCCGGCACGCAACAAGACTCCGAGACCATGGTGGTGAAATCGGACGCCACACGCCCCCTGCAATATCGTCACCCATTGGCGGCCTCGGCGCGGTCCTTTTCTTTCCACAGCGACAGATAGTAGCGATTGAGACGCTCCAGCAGCTGGCCCATCTCGGTAACCGCGGCGTCACCGTCGCGGGCCGCGAAATGCTTCATAAATCTGCGTCGCGACGGCAGTACCCACGAGTTGCGCTGCTGTCCGATATCGCGGATGAAGTGCAGCATCACGTCGATAAGCGCTTCCATCACGATGACCATCACCGGGTTTTTGGTCACGCGCGCCAGCACGCGATGGAAATCGAGATGGATGGCGGCCTGCTCGTAAAAGGAGACCTTGTCGCGAGCCGCCTGTTCGGCCGCTTCGATATTCGCGTTGAGCGCGGCCAAGTCTTCAGCACCCGCGCGTTCGCACGCGGTGCGCACCACGATCGACTCGATCATCACGCGCGCCTCAGTCAGATGTTCAGGCTGAATCGCGCCCAGGTGAAACATGTCGCGCAGCCCAGTAACGATCGCCTCTCCAGTACTCTCGCGTACGAACGCGCCACCCGCAGCGCCCTTCTGAAGACGCAGCAGTCCGGCGTTCTCCAGCGAGCGCAGCGCTTCGCGCAAAGTATTGCGCGAGACCCCGAACTGCTCGGCCAGCGCCCGTTCGGGAGGCAGGCGGTCGCCGGCGCGAAGCCGCCGGGTCGATAGCTCGTTGCGAATCTGATCGGCGATTTCCTCGAAAGCCCGCGTGGTTTTGATGCGGCGAAACGCGACTAGCCGCGGGCGCCGCGATTCACCACGCTTGACAGTGTTGGCGGGGGGGTGCTCCATTGGTCCAACCATTGCCATGGTTGAACCGTTACCCTCTAATTGTCAAGCCCGCACCGGCCCTTGCCCAACGAGAGGTCCTCACGATGAAAGCGATATTAGTGGTGCCCGGACCGGAAGGCGCGGTTTACGAATACCGCGAGGTGCCCGCACCTGCTCCCAAAGCCGGTGAAGTTCTGGTCAGAGTCCACGCTACCGGTACCAATCGCGGAGAGCTTCTGGCACGCTCGCTGATTCGTTCCAGCAACCCGAAGTTGCTGCCAAGCATCGGGGGAATCGAGTTCGCAGGCGAAATCGTCGCGCTCGCCCCAAGTGTCGCCTCGTGGAAAGCGGGCGACCGTGTGATGGGCCGCGCGCCGGGTTCGTATGCCGAGTTAGTCGCAGTCAATCAGCACGCGCTGATGCGCATCCCCGACGCACTGACTTATCCCGAGGCGGCAACGATCCCCAACGTCTTCGTTACGGCGCACGATGCGATAGTCACGGCGGCCCAACTGCACTCGGGTGAGTCGGCGATGATTACCGCGGGGTCTTCGGGAGTCGGGACCGCGGCAGTCCAGATAGCATGCTACCTGGGTGCGCAGCCGCTTTTCGCAACGACTCGGTTGGTGGCGAAGGGTGATGCGTTGCGCGCGCTCGGCGCAACCCATGCCGTCGACGTTTCTAAGGCGGACTGGGTTGACGAGGTCAAAGCCGCGACTCACGGTCGCGGCGTGGATGTGATCATCGACAACGTCGGCGGACCGATGCTCAAGGACAATCTGCATGCGCTTGCGGTTCGCGGCCGGCTGGTGAGCGTCGGGCGTAACGGGGGCAATGTCGGCGAATGCAACCTCGATGAACTCGCGTTCAAGCGGGCAAGTTTCATCGGGGTTACCTTTCGCACCCGGTCGACAGATGAAGCCCTCGCATGCAGCGAACGATTCGCAAGCGATCTGCTCGATGCGATCAACCGCGGTGCGTTGAAACCAGTCGTTGACAGGATCTTTCCATTCGACCGGATCACCGATGCACACACTTACATGCTGAGCGATGCGCAAATCGGAAAGATCGTTTTGACTGTCGAATCCGGATGACGCCCCGGAACCCGGCAAGGTTCAACCACCCCGATCTGAGACCTGACCCGGGTGAAGCGTCGACCGCGAAAGCCCCAGCGACAGGCTGCGAGAACAATGCCAGGGGTGCATCGAGCTGCCCGGTCCGCAGGGCAAAGACATTCGCTGGATCCAGTCCTTGCGGCTTAGGCTAAGGCGCTTCGGGTAAGACCAGCACCGCGCGGGCTTCACTTGGCTTGCTGAATCGCCTTCAATCTGCGAGTTTCATGGTTCACCGTCTTTGCACGACTACGGCGTGATACTCACTGGAATATCCAGTCCATTAAGCACACGCCGGTCTATGTGGATACACGGGTTTGGTCGTCAGAATGGTCGTCAAGACTGGGTAAACCCAGGAGACTGAACAACAATCCTTTCCCATTCGAGACCGTGCGGCACCCCCAAAGTTCGTTTGGGTCTTGTCGTCCGGAACCAGAGAGGCTTGGTATATCTGATGCCTTTCCCAGAACGACGATTTCCAGAACAACCCCGGTGGTCTTCTGAACGGGTCCTCCTTTTCCCCGCCCACAAGCACTGTCTTCGGTGCGTTCGTCTACGGATCCAGCTCCCTAGACCACACGAGGGGCCGCGCGCGATGACCATCCGGGTATTTCCCATGGGTAGGCGTAGGCTTGGAATCGAAATAGATCTCCTTGGAAGGTTACTCTCGAATTCCTCAATGATTCCGCTGGCTTTGTGCCTGCCATGCACGCAGTCGGAGCGCGATAAGCCAATACTGGCTTGGCTTTCGTGAATCCAGAGCTCGCGGCAATGTAGACGCCGACGAGGACCTAGACGCTGAGCCAGGCCTTAAAAACTATCACCCGGCAGGTAAAATGACTGGCGGGTCAATCCGTAATCTCAATGCGAGACTGGCGACCACTTGGTCAGCCATTTTTTCGTGTTTCGATCCCTCCAGCGTGCTATTCGTCACAATGCATCGTTGTTGACCCTAATGATCCAACATGGACTACGACCCTTACTTCAAAGTCCGCGAGGCGGCAGCTGCATTGGAGTTAGCACATGCGTTCACTCGTGATTTGTCGGGAAAGATTCTGACGTGGACTGCGGGCGCTCAGAAGGTCTACCAATGGACGTCAAGCGAAGCAGTGGGCAGAACCAGCCACGATCTGCTCAAAACCAAGTTCCCGAAGCCCTTATCTGAAATCAATACAGAGTTCTTACGAGCCGGTTCTTGGGAAGGCGAATTGGTGCATCGTCGCAAAGATGGCGCAGAGATTGTGGTCGCGAGTCACTGGGCGGCGATAGATAGGGACGGTGGCTCCTCGCCGGCGCTGCTTGAAATCAACAACGACATTACGGAAACCCGGCGTCTCAATAGAGAACTGGAATTCGCCTTGAACACCGCGCTCGCCGCGTCCCGTGCAAAGGACGAGTTTCTGGCGATGCTGAGCCACGAGCTGCGAAACCCGCTAACCCCGGTGACACTCGCCCTCAGCACCCTCGCCAAGCGGGGCGAAGCGAACAGCCGGGAACTCCAGATCATCCAGCGGCAGGTGGGGCATCTGACCCGGCTGATAGATGATCTGCTCGACGTGGAGAGGCTCGCTCGCGGCAAAATCGAATTGCGCCCCGACTACGTTGAGTTGAGCACTCTGATCGCAACCGCCGCTGAGGCTGTCCAGCCCCTGATAGAAAGCAAACGGCATCACCTGGATGTGCAGATACCGGAATCAGGGCTGCTCATTTTTGGAGACGCAGGACGCCTTCGACAGGTATTCGCGAACCTGCTCAACAACGCGGCGCGCTATACACCGCCAGGCGGCCACATCAGCGTTCGCGCGGAGCGAGCGGGTTCCGAGGTGGTAGTCGAATTGCGTGACGATGGCGAGGGTATCGACCCGAACTCGTTGCCAAACATTTTCGACATGTTCTTCCAGAGGTCCCGCCCTGCAGATCGCGCCGAAGGCGGTCTCGGCTTGGGACTCACGCTGGTCAAGCGCCTGGTAGAGCTGCACAGTGGTCAGGTTACAGCAGCAAGTGCAGGGGCAGGACAAGGAAGTCAATTCACCGTAAAGTTGCCTCTGTCGAGGAGCGCAGGCCCCAGCGGATTGCGCGAATCTTCGAGAATCGCATCAGCGCATCGTCTAAAAATTCTGGTTGTAGAAGATTATCCTGATATTGCGGAAACGATCTCTGAACTTCTTCGCCTGCACGGTCACCAGGTCGAGGCGGTCTCGGATGGTTTGGCCGCGCTTGAATTGCTGACTGTGTTTTCAGCAGATGTCGCGTTTATCGACATTGGCCTGCCAGTCATGGACGGTTACGAGCTGGCCAAGCGGATCTCCGAGAGGATGCCGGAGCACATTCCAACCATGATCGCACTTAGCGGTTACGGGCAGCCGTCTGATCTGGAAAAGAGCCGCAGCGCGGGTTTTCACCACCACTTGGTCAAACCGATAGACATGGGAGGCGTCCTCAAGGCGCTGGCATCGCTGCCGCCTTGAATGGGCTCCATTCGGTCTACGGTTGCGACCTGCGCCGTATCGACGCAGTCTTGCCTGCTTCGCTGTACCCCCACAGGTTTTGCGCCCAGGTTGGCCATCACCTCCAACCCGAGGCCGCAGCGTTGGGCGAAGCTAATCGGTCATTTCGGTGAACACAGTGAAGACGCTTGGGTCGTGCGCTGGGCGACACGCGCAGTTGGTTCTCGGGAACTTTCCCCGCGGACGCGCAAACTCCGTGCCGAGGCACCGCAATTACCAGGCAGAGACCACGCTTTGTGTCGCCAAGGATCGGCGTCTCGGCATTGCGGCGTTGGGAGGGTAGAACACGGCCAGACCAACGGGGTCCCTAGGGCTTATATTTGGCTATTGGTCGTCAGGGGGTGGTCGTTAGCCAAGAAATAATGCAACACTCGTAAGGCGTATTTGCCTCTTTAACGCATATCTGCGAAATCTGCGGGTTGTCTGTGTCCAAACCGGAGAGGTGGGTTATGAAAATTGGGTTACTGATGCCATTTACCGGATACACGGCGAATCCCGCTGCCTTCGCTCGCACCGCAGAAGGGTTGGGTTTTGAATCGGTCTGGATTCCCGAGCATCCGATTTTGCCGGTCAATCCGAAGACGCCTTTCCCTGGTACCAATGGCCCGATTCCGAATGTCTATTCTCAGATGTGCGATCCATTTGTCGCGCTGAGCATGGCCGCCGCCGTCACGACCCACCTCAAGGTTGCCACGGGAATCTGCCTGGTGCCGGAGCGAAGCGCGATCGTGACGGCCAAGGAGGTCGCCACCCTCGACGCGTTCTCGAACGGCAGATTTCTGTTTGGCATCGGCGCAGGATGGTTGCGCGAGGAATCGGAGCTGCTCGGCGTGGATTTTCCCAAGCGATGGACTCAAACTGCGGAATACATCGCCGCGATGCGCGAGCTGTGGTCCAAAGATGAAGCATCGTTCGACGGTAAATACGTTAAGTTCAGCCCGGTGCGCTGCAATCCCAAGCCGGTGCAGCAACCCGGCCCTCCGGTTCTGATTGGGAGCCTGGACAAGAATGCGCTGAAGCGAGTCGCAAAATGGGCCGACGGATGGTGCCCGATCGGCGTGCCCCACGGCTACGTGAAAAAGCAGCTCGACGAGCTACGTCGTGCATGCGACGCGATCGGACGGGATTTCGCGAAGCTTGACATCACCGCGATGGGCTTCATCCAGGGCGAGCGCACCGCGGTGCAGGAGGGATTGGAAAACTATCGCAAGGCCGGTACGCACCGATTTGTGATAGGCGTTCCGAACCAGCTCAAGCCGGAGAACTATGAGGCCGAGCTGAAGCGGTTGGCCAACCTCTACGTCTAACGCTCCCGCTTTCCTAGTCCCTGCTCGTGAGGGGCGGCCGAGGATGCGCTGCGTTGTGCGGCAGGAACGCATCCGCCTGACGCGCCTGACATAGCGTGCGGCGACAGATGTTCTCTTCCAGAGATTTCCCCAATCACGAGGCACCACCACCTCGCTGAGCCATTACCCGCTCCGGGCATCGCAGTGAGCGACTCTCCCGCTCGCGGACGGAAACGAGCGCATGCTATTCGAAGCTCAACCCCACACTCGGATTCTGCACCTGGCCGCCGCAGGCGCGCGCCAGCAACGGTTTCGCCTCTTCGGCGAAGTACTGCATTTGGTCTTCGATCTCCTTGGTGGCAAAACCGCCCTTCTCGAACCACGCGTTGAAGGCGAAATCCTCGTAACCGCAGGTTTCTTTGATCCGCATGATCTGCGCCGTTACTTCCGCGGCCGTGCCAAACAGCGCGATTTCCTTGCTCAGTAGCAGATCGGGATCGACCTTGCGCGCAGGGTCGAGTCTTTCCTCGTCTGCATCGGCCAGCACCGCTGCGAAACCGAACGGCCCGTAGTAGTCCCACTGCACCTCGAGCGCCTCCTTATAACGCTTAAGTTCACGCTCGCGGTTGTGCCCGGGCAGCAGCAGATGAATATAGCGGCCGGTCAGAACTCCGCGCCGTTTTTCCGCATCCCATCCATACTTTGGCCGTCCGCGCCCGAGCCGGTCAGGCCATCCGGCTTTTTCCGACTCACGATAGAAGATCTCAACATTCTTCTTAAGTCGCGAATTCGGCTCGACGATGAAATATCCGTTGAATCCGCGCTCGGCTGCCCATTTGATCGAGCGCTCGGTCGTGAGCGGTTCCCACATCTGTGGGTATGGCCGCTGAAGCGGCTGCGGGAACACTTGCAGCTCCTTCAGGACGGTCGCGCTCTGCATGACCGGATTTGCACCGCCGTATGGATCGGGCGCGCCGATGCTCAGGACCTCGTCGAGTTTGCGGCCGGCTTTTCCTGATTCGAAATATGCGATGGTCTGCTGATGGTTCCAGCGTGTGAAAACCGGCGGAATCGTGAAGAACTGTCCGCGATAGGAAAACGACGGCTGCGTCCAGGCCTTGAGAATGATCTCATACGCTTCCTGATAGTAGGCGCGATTGCGTTCCTGGTCCTGGATCGTCGCGAAGGGCCAGCCGAACACCTCAGCCTCGCGCGGCTGGTATCCTCGCCCGATTCCGAATTCGAGCCTGCCGCCGCTTATGACATCGAGCATCGCGGCCTGCTCCGCGATTCGCACGGGATGCCACCAGGTCACTATGTTCGCGGCCTGGCCGAGACGAATCTGGCGCGTGCGCGCGGCGATCGCCGTTTCCGCCAACAGTGGATTGGGGCTGAACTCGGCACCTTCAGGCTGAAAATGATGCTCGGTCATGAAGAAATAGTTGAAGCCGAGCTGGTCAGCGAGAATTCCCTGCCGTATCTGCCCGACCAACCCGCGCTGGCTGGATTCGTGAACCTCGGCGAGGTTGCCGTCGTTGATAGCGACGCCCGAAGGCGTTCGCATGACCGGAAGATCCGATGCGCCGTTGTGGAATACACCTATTTCAATCATGACTCCTCCGTCGAGAGACCAATCCTGCCCGCAAGGGTGCGACCGCCGACTGTTTTTAGGGCCACCCCATGGTCCAGTCCGGTTCATTTGTCGGGACGAGGAAACGGCTAGGTCGCATTTCAACGGGCTCCTAGCGTCCGTCCCTCGCGCCCGCCGCTTTGCGCCGCCTCAACAACAAGTCAACGTCGAATTTGAACATCTTGGCCGCGTTCAGCCCGAGGATCTTGGCGCGTGCCTCGTCGCTCAGGTGTCCCATCTCGCGCTCGATCGCTTCGGCTGAATGCGGCCAGGTACCTTCTGCATGCGGATAGTCATTGGCCCACATGAAATTGTCCATTAGGTTCCAGCGTTCGGCCAGTTGGAGTCCTGCGTGATCCTCCTGGAAGGTCGCCGCACCGTTGCTACGAAAGTATTCGCTGGGCAGTTTCTTCAACTTCGGATAAGCCCACAGATGATGTTTGCGACAGGCTTCGTCCATCGCATCCAGCGCCCACGGGACCCATCCGATTCCGCTCTCCACCGCGGCAAATTTGAGCTTTGGAAATCGCTCCAACACTCCCGAGCCGCACAAGCTCGCGACCGGCTCAATAGTCGGTGACAGCGAGTGCGAAACGTAGTTGATAACCGCGCCACCCTCCTTGCGCGCCGCGCGCGGGTCTCGCCCGGTCGAGACATGAAAAGTGACTGGCAGGTCGCAATCCTGGATGACGGCCCACATCGGATCGTAATTGGTGAGATTGTAGTTTGGGTCGCGCGAATCATGGCCGCCGAATATCGGTTTGCAGGGCAGCGTCACGAATCGAAACCCGATTTTTGCGACCCGCTTGATTTCCTCGATCGCCAGGTCGACATCGGCGGTCATGATCGCCGCGGCCGGCGACATGAAGTCGTTGTATTTGCCGTACATTTCCCGCGAGAAATCGTTCCACACCTTGCACTGCGCCATGCCGAAGTCGGCATCCTTGGTGGCGAACATCATGAGACCCTTGTTCGGGAAGATGATCTCCGCGTCGATACCATCGCGAATATGATCTTTGATTCGCTCCTCGGGATCCGCGCCGGCCTGCCCGCGCAGGCGGTCCTCGCTGTTCTCGCGGGGAACGTCGGCGATCATTCGCGCGCGCACGCGCGATTTGCCCAGCCCTTCGGCGACGAACCATTTCTCGCCCTTGGCATCGACCTCGACGTGCGGCAGCCGGTCGCGATATTTGGGCTCGAGCCGCGTGCGCCACAGACTGCCAGGTTCGTTCGCATGGCAGTCGGCCGAGATCATCAAGTATTTGTTCGGATCGTCGGGTCGCGCCGTGTGAGCCCATCCCGCGTGCCCGGGAGTCTCAATCCGATAGCGATTTTTCTCATCGACCTGGTTGTGAATCTGCTCCATGACCGGACCTCTCGCACCGCAAGCTCTCAATCTGTTCAATGACTGCGTTTTACGCCCCTTCCATCAAGGATTTCAAACATCCCGGCTGACACGGGGAACATGTATGGACCCTGCTCCTTCGCCGCCGATGAGGTTGGGACGAATACCGACACCTTCATCCGCGAGAGAGATTTGCGGGCGAAGGTGCAGCCGCGGCCTCAGATCGTGTCAGAAACTCCCGCAACGAACAGCGGCTGCATCGCATAGCTCGCCACGTCGGCTTCCATTTCGGACCGTGACGGAGCCTTGGGTGCTTCGCCGGCCGCTTCGAGGATCGGGCGCAAGATCGTTACATCGCTCGAGGTGTTGAGGAACAAGCCCGGGCGACTCAGCACGAAATGGACCGCGCGCCGCAGTGCATCGCTATCGCGAAGCGGCTCGTACCAACTGAATTTTGGACCGTCGCCATTTTGCCATCGTCGGCGCGCGGCGGACTTGATGGTCTGGGTGGCAACCCCTCGCTCTGCACAAATCTTGAGCAACGCTTCGACGTCGGCTGCATACTGCGGATTCTCCAGCATCGTGAAGTTGTACGGAAAGAGAACCGAGTCGAAACCGAAGCGCTCCAGGCTGCGGCGATGCATCGCCGCCACCTGAGAACCGTGGCCGGTCACCCCGATAAACCGAACCAATCCCTGCTCCCGCCCTTCGACCAACGCCTCGAGTGCACCGCGCGAACCAAGCGCAGTCTTCCACTCGCTCTCATCGACGAGGTTGTGAAGCTGAATGAGGTCGATTTTTTCGACCCGCAGCCGCTCGAGCGACCGCTCCAGACTCGCCCGCGCGCCGTCATAGGTGCGATCGCCAGTCTTGGTCGCGAGAAAGAAGCGCTTGCGATGCTCGCGCATCCAGGGTCCGATTCTCAGTTCGGAATCACCATAGGCTGCGGCGGTATCGATGTGATTGATTCCGGATTCCAGGAGGATGTCGAGGACGCGATCGGCGCGATCCTGCTTCATGCTCCCTAAAGCTGCAGCGCCGAAAATTACTCGGGTACTTTGATGTCCGGTCTTTCCAAACGGACTGGTCGCGATCATGAGATCACCTCCGAGCTGGAGTGGTTTCGACTATGGCGCGGCTGGATTCCCTCGGTGTCCAGGGGCGCCAGGAATTCCATCCTTTCGCGATCGCTCACTCAAGCGCAATACGCTACCCATGAACTCTCGACGAGTGGCTACTGCTGTGAAGTCGGCAATCCTAGTGCGGTACGAATTTTTGGTTTGAGAATCCGCACCAAGTCAGGATCCCAGCACACATAATTGTCAGGAACGTCAAGCACGACAACCTTTGATGCGTGTTCCGGGCCGAACTGCTCGTGAATATGGCGATGATGGGCATCTTCCATCACGCAGATAATGTCGGCCTCCTCGAGCAGCTCCTGGGTTACCTTGTTCTTTGCCCATCGTTCAGTTCCGGCCGAAGCGACCCACATGGGAGCGCACATCTCCGCCAGCACCATTGCCGCGGTCGGGCTTCGATCCAGATTCCCGGAGCAGACCATTAGAACTTTCTTCATAACCTTTAGGACATGGGCTATCTGAGGCCCGGCGGTAGGCCCGCGCCCATAAGATCAACGAAATTGTCGCGATAGAACCGGCGGGTCTCCAGGTCAGATAAATTCGCCATCGACGCCCCGAATCGTTTGAGCGGATTACGGCCACCCTCAACGTGCGGGTAGTCAGAAGAAAACATGCAGATTTCAGCTCCCGAGTTGGCGATGATCCAGCCGGTGTCCTCGGCCGGATAGGGCGTGACTCGCACCTGGCGGCGCACGAATTCGCTGGGCTTGAGCGACAGCTTCTGGAGGCGCTCCTCATTTTTGAGAAACGCGCTGTGCGCGGTATCGAGCGACCTCATCCACCCCGGCAGCCACGAGGCGCCCTGCTCGATCACGCCAAACTTGAGCCGCGGAAATCGATCCAGTACGCGATCGAAAATCAGCGCGCCGAGCGTCTGCATCGGCGGATTCGGAATCGCCATGTAGTCGATCGAACGGAAATTTCCGTCACCGCCATGAAAATCCGGCACCGCTGGCAAGCCGTTCTTGAAATAATCGGGGGAAAGGAGCTGCCCGCCTCCTCCTACGTGAAACAGAATCGGTAATCCTGCTTCCTGCGCCGTAGCCCACAGAGGGTCGAACCCGATATGGCTCGGCGAATGTCCTTTGGGACATCGCGAAGGAATCAGCAAACCCTTCGCGCCCGCCTCGATCGCATCGCGCGCGACCGCTTGCGCGCCGTCAAAATCCGCCAGCGGAACATAGCAGGTCGCCAGCAGGCGGTCGTCGACCGAACAGAAATCAACCATCGCCCGGTTGAACGCCCGCGCCACCGCATGGGTCAGTCCCGGGTCATCCCGGTACTCCAGGTCCATCAGACCGAGAAACCAGGTCGTGAAGACCAGCTGACTGGAAAACCCGAGCTGGTCAAGTGCGGCCGGACGATCCTCGCGACGCCATGAACCAATCGCATCGTAGTTCTTGCGCAACAGGATCTTTTCCGCGCTCTCGGCCCGCCAGCCGGGATCGTCGTGCCGGCGGCGCAGCGAATTCATTGAGTCGCGGAGCAGATTGTTCGGTCCGCCGAACCATCTCCGCACATCCACCCGGTCTCGATAGGCCGCCGCGAGGTACCCATCCAGAAAGTCGGGCGCCTCCATGATGTGGGAGTCAGCGTCGTGAATGGTCTGTCCTTCTACATAGGGCATCGTCTTGCGATCCTGCAGTTAATCATATCATTTTGCGCTGGCACGCGGCGGAAGGCCGGCCGCCCGGTAGACATCGTCAATGACGCGCATATTGATGATTCCCTCGGCGCCGTCCGTCGGAAACGCACTCTGGTCACCGCGTACCCGGGCGATGAATGCCCGGAGCTGACCGGTGTAGCTGGCGTCACCGGCAACACTCTGCTGCTGCTGTCCCGAGCTGGTTTTCAAAGTCAGCTGATTTCCCATATGGGGCGCGACCGGGTTGACCACGTACAGTTCGCCAAGTTCGCCGCGCGCGGTGAAGGTCGCGCCGATCTGTGTGTCCTGCGCCATCGAGCACGTCATCCGCCCCGTCACTCCATCACCCAGCTCGAGCTCAACCTCCATAGTCACGTCGACGTTGGGCGGACCAATCCGGACGGACGCCTTCGCGACTCGCGGTGTCAAACCGGAGAATTCGCGCAGCATGTGCAACGGATAGCAGCCCAGGTCCATCGTGGCGCCGCCCGCGAGATTCCAGTCGTAGCGGATGTTGCTCGCGGGCAGCGGCACCGAGAAGTTTCCTTCCAGATGACGCAGGCGCCCCAGCGTCCCACCCCGGAGGATCTCCCGCACCCGCGCGGCCAGCGGATGGTAGCGATAGTGGAAAGCCTCGCCGAGGAATCTATCGGTTTCGCGCGCCACTGCGGCCATCCTCTGCGCCTCGGCGGCATTCGATGCTATTGGCTTTTCACAGAGCACGTGCTTTCCGGCGCGCAACGCGGCGATCGTCCATTCGCAATGGTGCGAATTGGGTAGTGGATTGTAGATCACGTCGACTTCCGGATCGTCGATGACCTGTTGGTAGGTGTCGTGAACCCGTCGGATGCGATGGGTGGCAGCAAATTCCTCGGCGCGCTTGCGATCTCGCGCCGCCACCGCGACGATTTCCGCGTCCTGTGCCTCCAGCGACGGCTTGATCAGAGCATTGGGAGTAATTTGCGCGGCACCCAAGGTGCCAAAACGGACCGGATGCTTGTCTGGCATCGTCTGTTCCCCGACTTCTGCGTTGCCAATCTTCGTGCCCGAAATTAGTCAGACTCGTCTACGGAAACAATCACTTGTAGACTCGCAGCATTGGCAAGGGCGTCAGGTCCACATCCCAAGGAGGACTCCGTAAGTGGCGACCTATGATTTCGATCTTTTTACTTTCGGCGCCGGCAGTGGTGGCGTGCGGGCGAGCCGGATGGCCGCGACCTTCGGCGCGAAAACCGTGGTCGCCGAAGAGCGATACCTGGGTGGTACATGCGTCAACGTCGGATGCATCCCCAAGAAACTGCTGGTTTACGCTTCCGAATTTGGCGAGGGATTTTCAGATGCCGCGGGCTTCGGCTGGAACCTAGGCCAGCGCCACCTCGACTGGAAGGCCTTGATTGCCAATAAGGATCGCGAGATTCATCGGCTCAATGGAGTCTATCGGCGGCTGCTAACCGAGGCCGGGGCGACGATAATCGAAGGACGCGCAACCCTGGTCGATGCGCATACGGTTTCGATAAACGGCAGGCATTACACTTCGAAGTACATTTTGCTGGCCACGGGAAGTTGGCCGGCGGTACCCGACGTCCCGGGCTCAAAGCACGCCATAACTTCCAACGAGGCATTTTTTCTGGAGAAGCGGCCGGAGCGCGTGATCCTGGTCGGCGGTGGCTACATTGCCGTCGAGTTTGCCGGCATTTTTCATGGAATGGGCAGTCACGTCACCCTGGTGCATCGAGGTGCGAAGCTGCTGCGCGGATTCGACGAAGACCTGCGCAACACGCTCGGGAACGAGATGAGCAAACGCGGGATTGATTTGCGCCTGAACTGCACTATCGCGCGAATCGAAAAGACCTCCGACGGCGTGCGCGCGCATCTGGATAGCGGCGAGATGGTCAGCGCTGAGATCATCATGTATGCGACCGGTCGCGCTCCGCACACGCGCGGTCTCGGTCTGGAAAAAGCGGGAGTAGTAATGGATGGTGAAGGAGCGATAGTAGTCGATGCTTACTCGCAGTCTTCGGTTGCGAATATTTACGCCATCGGTGACTGCACCAATCGAATCATGCTGACGCCGGTTGCGATCGCAGAGGGGCGCGCCGTGGCCGAAACCTTGTTCAACAATCGCCCGATGAGCGTCGACTATACCGGGGTCCCTTCGGCGGTCTTCAGCCAGCCCAATCTGGGCACTGTCGGCCTTACCGAAAATGAAGCGCGTGACCAGTTTGGCGATATAGCAGTCTACAAGTCCACGTTTCGTCCGCTTAAACACACGTTGAGCGGCCGCGATGAAATGACCTTCATAAAATTGGTGGTGGACAAGAAAACCGATCGCGTAGTCGGCTGCCACATGATCGGAGCTGACGCGGGCGAGATCATCCAGGGACTGGCGATCGCTCTCAAGAGTAATGCGACGAAGGCCCAGTTCGACGCGACCATCGGCATTCACCCGACCGCCGCCGAAGAGTTCGTTACGATGCGCACCTCAGGTTGAAGCTGCAGCTCCTAGCGTATGTCGTTTTTCCGACACGTTATGGCGGACAGACGGTGTGGCAACCCCGCCTCCAGGTCCCATACTTGACGAGATCGCGAGGGACGGGAGATGAATCTGGTACATCGATGGTTATGTCGCTCGCCCGGATGGCGGCGCACGGTTGAGACACAGCTCTTGCCTTGGTCGCTGTCGGGGATCGATCTGGGTGGCAACCTTCTGGAGATAGGTCCGGGCCCGGGGGTCACCACGGATTTGTTGCGGACCCGCGTCTCGAAGCTGACCTGTGTTGAAATTGACGAAGCTCTGGCGGGCTCTCTGTCGGCCCGGATGGCGAGAACCAATGTTACGGTGCGCCGCGAAGATGCAACCGCGATGTCTCTACCCGATGCCTCGTTCGATGGAGCGGTCTGCTTCACCATGCTGCATCACGTACCTTCCGCGACGCTCCAGGATCGGCTCTTGAGGGAGGTCGCGCGCGTCCTGCGGCCCGGAGCGACCTTCGCGGGCAGCGACAGCCGCTACAGCCTCTACTTCGGTGCGCTTCACTGGTTCGACACCATGGTGGTGGTCGATCCGGAAACCTTTCCACGCCGGCTTGAAGCGGCCGGATTCAAGGATGCATGCGTCGACCTGGCCGATCGGGCGTTTCGTTTTCGTGCCCGCCGACCTTGAATCGCGCTCGCCCGAGGCGTCACCATTCGTCGGGTGGCGTCTGACCCGTCCCCGCTGGCCCCTTCTCCCGTCGACCGCGTATCGCGCGGCGAGGCGTTTGGCCTCTTGGTTTTTGGCAACGCGCTGTGGGCGGGGACCTATGCGGCGGGCAAGACCGCGCTCGCGCAGCTCTCGTTCATCGAACTGAACGCGCTCCGGTTCACGCTTGCGACGCTGCTGTTGCTGCCCGTGTTGTGGACCGGGCGCAGCATTGCGGCTCGGGAGCTCTCCGATCGCCATTCGCTGCGTGGACTCGCGCGCTTGGTGGTTCTCGGTTTCGTCCTGAACAAGGCGTTCGAGTATGCAGGACTATCGCTTTCCACTGCGGTCGATGTGGCGTTGCTGATCGCGACCGAGTCGATTTTTACCGCCGTGCTCTCGTGGATCGTTCTCGATGAACCGGTGACCCCCTCGGGAATTGCAGCGCTCCTGATCGGGTTGGCGGGAGGTTACCTGGTGGTGGCCCGCGGGTTGGTTCCGGATCTCTCGGGTCCGCAGGGCCTCCACCGAATTGTGGGCGATCTGCTGGTGATATTCGCGCTGCTGTTCGAAGCCGGCTACACCGTCGGCGGTAAGGCATCCCTGGAGCGTATACCACCGCTGCTCCTGACCGCATTTTCCGTCGCGGGAAGTTTGCTGGTGTGGATACCAGCAGGAGCGATCGCGGTGGCGTGGTACGGAGCTCCCCAGCTGACGCTCTCTGCGTGGCTCGCGATCGGCTACATGGCCGTGTTCGCCACCGTCGGTGGCTACTGGATGTGGTTTCGGGGGCTCCGCGTGATCGATGCTTCGGCGGCCGCCCCGTTTCTTTTCATCCAGCCGCTGCTGGGCGCTGCACTAGGCGTGGCATTGCTGGGAGAGTCGCTTACCTGGGCAACCTTGGTCGGGGCCACTCTGATACTTTCAAGCCTTATGATCGTGACCCTCGGCGCCTCCAGCCGTGAAGCCGAACTGCTGGTATCAGAGCCGCCTCAGTGACTTTCTGTGCTGCGTCGCTTGAGCCGCAATGTTCTCCGTCAGGCTCAACCGACGGGTGGCCGGTGATGCTTCCACGGTCGCGCTTCTTCGAACTGGGCGGCCAGGGCGATGACTCCGGCTTCGTCGTTCGGGCGCCCGACGATCTGAAGTGCCAGCGGCAGCCCGGATTTGTTGAAACCATTGGGCAGCGAAATCGCGGGCTGGCCGGTCGAGTTGAACGGGAACGTGAAGGAAATCCATGAGTAGATGTCGTCGGCCACCTTCTTCGGATCGGCGGCCACGGTTCCGAGCTTCGGAGCGGGCCTGGTGAGCGTGGGCGTAAGCAGCCCGTCATAGGGCGCGAGTGCTCTGATGATATCGCGCGAGGTGTTGTGCAGCGCGGTCAGCGCGTTGAGATACTCGGCGGCCGAGATACGGCGACCCCACTCCCAGCTAGGCCTGACCATCGTATCGAGTAAGTCGGGGTTTTGGATTTCGATGGCACCGACGCACGCGCAAACGACAATCGGCGGGAATTCCCTGAGCAGCGCGCCGGGGTCGATATCTATTGCCTCGACCTCGTGGCCCAGTTCGCGGAACGCGACGCACGCCGAATCAAACGCCGCCAGCATTTCGGGGTCGATCGGACCTAGCGCGGTTTGTCTGATGGCGGCAAGGCGCAGTTTGTGCGGGCGGGCCATGACCGAATCCATGAACGGACGCTGGGGCGCTGGTGCGGTATAGGGATCGCCCAGTCCGCCCCCCGCCATTGCATCCAGCATCAGTGCCGCGTCGCGGACCGTGCGGGTGATCGGTCCGGCGGTGGCCAGCCCACCCCACCCTTCGGCCTTCTCTGGCGCCGCGGTAATTCTGGCGCGCGACGTCTTGAGTCCGACCAACCCGCAACAGGCCGCGGGAATTCGTATCGAACCTCCACCGTCGCTTCCCTGAGCGATCGGATTCAAACCTGAGGCGACAGCGACCGCCGCACCGCCGCTCGATCCTCCGGCCGTGTGCGCCAGGTTCCATGGGTTGCGGGCGGGAGGATGCAACCCGCCCTCCGTGGTCGGACGCATCCCGAATTCCGGGGTGGTGGTCTTGCCAAGCAGTATTCCCCCCGCGTTCTTGAGCCGCACGGTCAGCTCTGCGTCGGCGGGGGCATACCAATTCTCGAACGATTTGGACCCCAAGGTCGTGCGAATGTCCTTGGTCCAGGTCAGATCCTTCAGCGAATATGCGATGCCGAACAACGGCAGGTTTGCCCTTTCGGCGGGCTTCATTTTCTCGAGCCGATCGGCATCGGCCAGGGCGCGATCAGCGGTTATCGTGTAGAAGGCGCCGAGCCGCGAATTGAGGCGCTCGATACGTGAGAGATAAACCTCCGCGACTTCGCGCGGGCGGATTTCGCGCTTGCGGACCAGCTCGCGCAGTTTCCATCCTTCTATATAGGGATCAAACACCTTCCTATTATCCTCGCCATCGCTGTGGTCGGGTTGGCAAGAGCTCCTTAATCAATTGGCGGATGCTTGTCTTTCCATGGGCGTGCCTCCTCGAACTGGCGCGCCAAACCGATAATGGTCACCTCATCGGCCTGCCGTCCCACGATCTGCAGCCCGATCGGCAGACCCGCTTGGTTGAAGCCATTGGGCAGCGAGAAGGCGGGCTGCCCGGTCGCGTTGAATGCAAACGTGTACGCGACCCACTCCGGGAGTTCGTCGAGGTATCGTTCGGGTGACGATGGCATGGTGCCCAATTTCGCGGCCGGACGACCCAGCGTCGGGGAAAGGATCGCATCGTAGGCGGAGAGCTCCTGCACGATTTCGCGAGCGGTGTTGTGCATTTGCGCGGCGGTCGTGATGTACTCGTGGGCGCTCATCTTACGGCCGACCTCCCACGCAAAACGAACCACCGGATCCATCAATTCGGGTTTTTCGACCGGAACCGAGCCGATTCCTGCAGTGATGAGCGACATCACGCAGTCCTTCAGTCGCGCCCCAGGGTCGCTGTAGACCGCCTCCACCGTATGTCCTAGTTCCTCGAACACCTTGGCCGCCGATGCGAGCATGGCTTCGGATTCCGAATCGCCGCGCGTGATCGCGCTCCTGGGGAGAACCGCTATTCGCAAGTGACGGGGCGGAATATCCACCGCGGTCCGGAACGCGGCGACCGGGTCTGGCGTCCAGTAGGGATCGCCAACCACGTGCCCGGCAAGCACATCGAGGAAGAGAGCGACATCGCGAACCGAACGAGCCATCGGTCCCGAAGTGGCAAACCCCGCCCAAGCTTCACCGAAGGCAGGCGCCATCGTTACCCGTCCACGCGAAGGCTTTAGGCCGACTACGCCGCAACAGGCTGAGGGAATCCTAATGGAACCTCCGCCGTCGCTGCCTTGTGCAAGGCATCCGAGCCCGGCCGCAAGCGCGCTGCCCGCACCGCCACTCGATCCACCCGCCGTATGTTCCAGGTTCCAGGGGTTGCGAGCCGGAGGACACAACCCGCCCTCGGTGGTGGGCCGCGCGCCAAATTCCGGTGTGGTGGTCTTGCCGAGCAGAATACCGCCCGCGTTGCGCATCCGTACGACGATCTCTTCGTCAGCCGGGGCAAAATAGTTCTCGTAGTTGCGGGAACCCATCGTCGTTCGGATGTCTTTGGTCCAGTTCAAGTCCTTTATCGAGTACGGAACCCCGAACATGAGACTACGCCGTCGTTCCCCGTCGCCGAGCCTTTCCAATCGTTCGGCATCCGCGAGAGCGCGCTCTGGGGTAATCGTCATGAGTGCGCCTAGCCTTGGATTAAGGCTCTCGGTGCGAGCGATGAAAAACTCGGCGACCTCGCGTGGTCGCACCTCTTTCTTGAGCACCAGCTCGCGCAGTTCCCAGGCCTCGATGTACGGATTGAGCATCTTTGCGCATCCTCCGGTCCACCCCATGCCACCAGCGGGGATAGTAGGGCCGAGTTGGCCTCAATGTATCGAAGCGCTCGCCAACTGTGCTTGTTAGCCCAAAAGCATCCGAACCGCCAAGGTGAACTTGCCTCCACCCACGAGAACGATACTCTTGGCGGGTCGCGGGAAGTCGATGCCGTTACAGACTGTGATCTTGTGGATTCACGCGCTGGCGGGAGCGGGATGGGTCGCTGCGTGTGTGTGCTTCGTGATCGCGGGGCTGGTGCTGAGCGCGGCTGGAGATGAGCAGCGCGATTTTGCGCTGGGTGCCGCGCCCAGGATCGTCGGGTTTAGCCTTGCGGCGGCGCTTGTGCTCCTCTTCACAGGGGCAGTCAACCTCGTTCTCGCGGGAATTGTGCGGAGCTTCCGGTTCTCGCCGGAGTTTGAACGCATTCTTGGCCTCAAGGTTGTGCTCTTTGCCGTGATGTTTCTCGCGCTTCGCTGGACTCTCCGCGCCGGAGCATCGCTGCCTGACGACGCCCAACCGGCCGCACCATCCAATGCGCTGGCGCACAGACTGGCGGGGATGGTGCGGGCGCAGGTCGCAATTGCGGTGATGGGTGCAGTCGCCCTGCTGCTTGGTTTGTGGTTAATGGGAACCTAGTGCTTCACACTGACAGAGTGCCGCGAGTGATCCACTCTGGCCCATCCGGCTTCCTCGCCGGTGCCGCGCACGGGTGGAGGTGGAAGTATTCCCCTCAGGATTCACTCGATGGCTGAGACTCCGCCATCGCTCCAGATCGGTTCATTCAAGGTGGCCTTTCTGACCGATGGGCTCTGGCGCAACGACGGCGGATGCATGTTCGGCGTAGTGCCGCGTGAACTCTGGAAGCGTGAGCATCCGCCCGACGACTTGAATCGCGTCCGGCTGAACCTGACTTGTCCGCTAATCCTGCGCGGCGGCGAAGCGATCGTGGTCGACACCGGGATCGGCAATCGCCTTGACTCGGTAGAACGCAAGATTTTCAGCCATGACGATGGATGGCTTCCCGACCACCTGCGGGCACTCGGGCTGGAACTCGGCGACATCACCGGGGTGATCGTATCGCACCTTCACTTCGACCACTGCGGCGGTCTGGTGCGTAGGAAGGAATCGGGAAGGCTCGAAGCTGCATTTCCGCGGGCGAAGATCTTTCTGCAGAAGGGCGAGCTGGAGATCGCCGAGAATCCTCGCAACGAACGCCTGCATGCCGCCTATCGCCACGCCAAGGAAATCATCGCGCCCAACCGGCGCCGCATCGAAGCCATCGACGGATCCCTGGAAATCATTCCGGGGGTTTATGCGACCCCAACGGGTGGCCATACCAGAGATCATCAGGTAGCCCGGGTTGTCGACGGTGCTTCGTGCTTTGTCCACCTGGCCGACATCGTGCCGACGCGCGCTCATCTCCGAGGCCCTTGGAATCAGGCTTACGACCTCGATGCCCTCACCACCATGGAACAGAAGTCACGGTACCTTTCGCTGGCGGTTAGCGATCGCACCTGGGTTTCCTTCGCCCATGATGACGCGGTCTTTGCGGCACGGGTGAACAATGACCGGGGTAAACTCGTTTTGGGCGAGAAGGTGCTGGTTCCGGAGCACCTCCGCGAGGTCTCCTGAGGCACCATGGGTCTCTCCGGCACTGTGGACGGCCGAATTGGGAGTCACGGAAAGTTTACTTGTTGCGTTATTTCGCGTCCGTTATACTCTGTTGTGGGATGCGCTTAAAAAATAGCACAACCCCTCCTTCCCCTTGCTCGCCCTCTGGCAGTCTCTTCCACAAACGCAAATAACCCGGAGTTTGGCCGATGGCAGATCTCAGCACCTTTGAAAAAGTAATCAAGGACGACCGTGCCGCTCGCGAGTCGAAGCAGTGGACTGGAACGCTTCTGCAATACCTGGAAGTGGTCAAGTCCGAGCCGATGATGACCAAGCTCTCGCATGCGCGGATCTACGACATGATCATCTCGTCCGGCTCCAAGAGCATCCAGGACACTGACGATCCTCGCACCAAGCGGCTTTACAAGGACGAGCCGATAAAAGTCTACGAGTTTTTTGCCGATGAGTTCTTCGGCATCGAGCGCACCATCGCGCAGATCGTCCGCTACTTTCATTCCGCGTCGCTGAAGGGCGAGGAGAGTCGGCAGGTGCTGTACTTGATGGGGCCGGTCGGGTCCGGAAAAAGCTCGCTGGTAGAGAGAATCCAGCGCGGACTCGAGCAACTGGTGCCGATCTTTAACATTGAAGGGTGCCCGATGAACGAGGAGCCCCTGCACCTAATTCCGCGGCACCTGCGCCGCGAATTCGAGAAGATGCTCGGCGTGCATATTGAAGGTGACCTGTGCCCGGTATGCCGCTACCGCCTGAAAGTGGAGTTCAATCAGCGCTACGAAGAGTTCCCGGTCGAGACGCGCAATTTTTCAAAGCGCAACCGCGTCGGAGTCGGCGTGGTCCCGCCGGTCGACCCGAACAATCAGGACACCTCGGTCCTGATTGGCAGCGAAGATATTTCGAAACTCGATCAGTATTCCGAGGGCGACCCGCGAGTGCTCGAACTTAACGGCGCCCTCAACGTCGGTAATCGCGGCATCGTCGAGTTTATCGAAGTGTTCAAGAATGAGACCGAATACCTACACGCGATGATCACGGCGACCCAGGAGAAAGTGATTCCGGCCCCGGGGCGCCACGGGATGGTGTACGTCGACACCACCATCCTGGCGCACTCCAACGAAGCGGAATGGCAGAAGTTCAGGGCCGACCATACCAACGAGGCGATTCTAGATCGCATCGTGGTGATCAAGGTGCCTTACAACCTGCGGCTTTCTGAAGAGGTGAAGATCTATCAGAAGATCATTCGCAACTCCGACTTCCGCGCGCACGTCGCCCCGCACACGCTCGAATTGGCTTCAATGTACGCGATCCTGTCGCGGCTCGAACCGACCTCCAAGTGCGATCTGATGACCAAGCTGAGCCTCTACAATGGCGAAGAGGTGGTTGAGAAGGGCCGGACCAAAAAGATCGATGTGCAGGAGCTGAAGGAAGACTCCAAGCGGGAGGGCATGTCAGGTATTTCCACGCGCTTCATCATGAAGGCGCTCGACAATGCGCTGTCCGATAATGTCGCGGGCAATTGCATCAACCCGATCAACGTGCGCGAGGCGCTGGTCCAGATGACCAAGGAAGCCGATTTGCCCGACGACACGCGCAAGCAGTATCTGGAATTCCTGCAGGACACGCTGCACAAGGAGTACCTGGAACTCCTGGAGAAGGAGATTACCCGCGCATTCGTCTACTCCTACCAGGAGCA
Organism: Candidatus Binataceae bacterium; assembly: GCA_036495685.1. Lineage (NCBI taxonomy): Bacteria > Candidatus Binatota > Binatia (SeqCode) > Binatales (SeqCode) > Binataceae (SeqCode) > Binataceae bacterium (SeqCode). Next base: position 34,958 of record DASXMJ010000035.1, read on the forward strand.
GGCAGAGGCGTTGTTCCAGAACTATCTCGATCACGCCGAAGCCTACGTGAACAAAACCAAAGTCCGCGACCGCAACACCAAAGAAGAACTGCCGCCCGACGAAGGCTTCCTCAAGTCCATCGAAGAGCAGATCGCGATCATCGGTTCAGCGGCGGACGGCTTCCGCCAGGAAGTAATCGCCTATTTGTGGGCGACCTCGCGCCGCGGGGAGAAAGTCAGCTATCGGAGCTACGAACCGCTCAAGGAAGCAATCGAAAAGAAGCTCATGACCTCGGTACGGGACATCTCGCGCATTATCACCAAGGCACGGACCCGCGACGAAGAGCAGAGCGGCAAGTACAATTCGATGGTAAAGAACCTGATGGAAAACGGCTACTGTGAATCGTGCGTGGACGTGGTGCTGAAGTATGCCGCGAACAATCTCTGGAAGGACTGAAGCGGGGACCCTGGAATTGAGCAGATTTCACGGACCTTGGCACCCTTTCCGAGCGGGCGACCCTCCGGATTTCGTTTGGCGGCGGCGTCCGTCATATAGTCTTGGTAGAGGACCGTAGCTTGGCCACCAGCGAAACGATCTTCCGGGAATATCGACCCTCTGACGCGGAACGCTCGGACCGTTCGGCGGGCGACCGATTGCGCCATCGTCAGAAGGTCCGCGAATCGATCCGTGAAAACATCGCCGACATCATCGCCGAAGAATCGATCATCGGTAAAGACAGGGACCGCGTAATCAAAGTTCCCCTGCGGGGCATTAAAGAGTATCGCTTCGTCTACGGTGACAACTCCGGGGGTGCATCGCAGGGCGACGGCGATTCGCGGCCTGGACAGGTGGTCGGGAAGACCGGCAAGGAAGGCCCCGGCAAGGGCGATGACATGGCCGGTGATCGGCCCGGCGTCGACTACTACGAGACCGACGTCACCCTCGAGGAACTCATCGAGATTATGTTCGAGGACCTCGAGCTGCCCAACCTCGAACGGCGCGCGCTGCGCGAAATCCAGTCGGACTATTCGACCAAACGCAAGGGCTACCGCCATGTCGGGATCCGGGTGCGGCTGGACAAGCGCCGCACCGCCAAGCAGCGCGTGATGCGGAAGCTGGCACGCGACCGGCGCGTGAATGGAAACGGCGCGGCTGATGGCGATCTTGCCGAGCCTGCCGAACCACCCGCCGAGGACGACGCGCCGGGATTGTCGGCGCTGCAACCAGATGCTGGAGCGGGATTGCGCAAGCGGCGCTTCCCGTTCCATCACGACGACCTGCGGTACAAGCATATTGAAGTCGACACCCGCGAAGAGTCCAACGCGGCGGTCATGTGCATCATGGATACTTCGGGGTCGATGGACACGATGAAGAAATACCTGGCGCGCAGTTTTTTCTTCCTGCTCTACCAGTTCATCGCGACGCGCTACCGCAACGTGGAGATTGTATTCATCGCCCATCACACTGAAGCGAGCGAGGTTACGGAAGAGGAATTTTTTCACAAGGGCGAGTCCGGCGGAACCTTCATCTCCTCCGGGTATGTAAAGGCGCTCGAGATCATTCATCAGCGCTACCATCCGTCGCTGTGGAACGTCTATGCGTTTCATTGCTCGGACGGTGACAATTTCGACTCCGACAACCCTACCGCGCTGAAGGCAGGCGAGGAGCTTGCGGAGATCTGCAACTTGTTCGGCTACGGCGAGATCAAACCGCTGGGTTCGCGCTACTATGAAAGCTCGATGCTGAATGTATTTAGGCGGATTCAGGCGCCGAATTTCCACACCGTGCTGATCGAGCGCAAGGAAGACATCTGGCCCTCCTTCAAGGCGTTTCTAGCCAAGGATCGCATCAAAGAATGAGCGACTTATCGCTTGATGCTCCCATTAAGGTGTCCGCCTACGACCTCGAAGACCTGATCGAGTGGGATCGGCGAATTCGTGAGAAGGTCGACGAATTCGGACTGGATTGCTTTCCCCAGGAATTCGAAATCTGCGACCACAACCAGATGCTCGGGTACATGGCCTACAACGGCATGCCCTCGCACTACCCGCATTGGTCCTACGGCAAGGCCTACGAGAAGCTCAAGACGCTCTACGACCACGGGGTCACGGGCGTACCGTACGAGATGGTCATCAACTCGAGTCCCGCGATCGCTTACCTGATGCGCGATAACACCCTGCTGCTCCAGATTCTCACCATCGCGCACGTCTACGGACACAACGACTTCAACAAGAACAATTTCACTTTCAAATCGACGCGCGCGGAACTCACCGTCGAAACCTTCAAAGCGCACGCGTTGCGCGTTCGCCGTTACGTGGAAGACCCGTCGATAGGTATGGAAAAGGTGGAGCGGGTCCTGGATGCCGCGCACTCGCTCCAGTTTCAGTGCCGGCGCAACCTCGCGATTCGCAAGTTGAGCCCCGAAGAACAGATCGAGCGCGCCGTCGAAAATGCCCAACCGCGCAGCGATCCGTTCCAGAAGATCCACGCGCGCCAGCAGCGAGTCGAACCCGACCTGCGTAAAGTACCCACCGAGCCCGACGAGGACGTCCTGCTCTTCATTCGCGATCACAATCCGTATCTGGCGGATTGGGAAAAAGACCTGCTCACCATGGTCGACGAAGAGGCTAAGTTCTTCATCGCGATGATGGAGACCAAAATCATGAACGAAGGCTGGGCGACCTACTGGCACAAAAAGATCCTGGAGTCGCTCAACCTCGAACAGGGGCTGCATCTCGAATTCATCGTCCGCCACAACCAGGTCGCACGTCCGATTCCCGGCCAGCTGAATCCCTACCATCTCGGCCTGAGAATCTGGGAAGACGTCTATCGCCGGTGGAGCGAACCCACCGCCGAGGAAATCAAGCGCGATGGCGCGCCGACTAAGCCGGCGCGTGAAAAGCTTTTCGAAATCCGCGAAGTCGAGCGCGATGCGTCGTTTCTGCGCCGCTATCTCACCGAGGATCTGCTGCGCGACATGGATATCTTCCAATACGAGGCGCGTGGCGAGGACTACGTGGTCTCCAAGGTCGCGGACGACGAAGGATGGCGCGAGGTCAAGGAGACCTTGATCAAAAACGTCGGCACCAGTTCGATCCCGGTAATCAAGGTCGAAGACGCGGATTTCGGACAAAATCGCACGCTATACCTGAAGCACTATCACGATGGACGCGACTTGCATCTTGAGTACGCGGAGAAAACCATCGCGTATCTGCAGCGCTTGTGGGCACGCGAAGTCGTCATCGAGACGACGCTGGAAGGCAAGAAATCGCTGCTGTGCTGCAACGATCGGGGCTTTTCCGTCCGCGCCCTGAAGTAAATTTTCACCACACCGGAGAATCCGATTCCTGATGGAAACCCCTCCCATCCCGCCGGAATATGTCGAGTTCCTTGCCCTTCTCTATCACGAAGGACGCAACGTCTCGCGCCTGTTTCGTCACAATGCCGCCTCCAAGAAGACCTTCACCGATCTGGCTGGCCTGCCCCCCGACGAGGCCAAGGCGTGGGATCGTTTGATCGCACTCCAGCAAAAGGCCGCCACCGCCGCATCGGTCGGGGCGGCGCAAGAGGTGTTCAAGGAAACCTTCGGGTGCTCCGTCACCGATCTCGCAAACCTATTCAGCAGCGACGGATGGCACCGGGTTCCAAACTTCGGTGGAGCGCGATGGGCAGCAATCGCGAAATCGGTGGGAGCCCTGGGTGACGCCATCGACCAGAAGGACGAGGCCGCAACCGCCAAGCTCATCGACGAAGTCCGCGTGATGCATCACAACGCGGGAACTGTCAAAGACAAACTGGCAAAGCTCAAAGCGAAGCGCCGCTAGCCTACCTCATAAGGACATATTTGTGCGGGCGGTCCGGCGCAGGCGGATCGCAGCGCATCCGCGTGGCTTACGATCCTCGTGCCCCGGGAGGTTCTACTCCGGCGGAAGTGGAGGTGCGTTGCCCTCGTTGATCGTTGCGCGGGGAACCTCGCCGTTGCGGATAATTTCCTCGCTGATCATGCGGTCCTCGCGCCGGGTCATCGGACCCAATATCCCTTCATACAGGGCCTCGGCGGCCGGTCCGGATACCCCGGGCACATAGAGGTCCATCTGCTTTTTGCATTTCACCTGGTCGTTGCCGACCAGGGAGATGGTGAGCTTTTCGATGTGGCGAAGCGGAGGTTGGGTGCTCAGGTCCAGTCCCGCAAGGGTCAGTACAACCTTGCTCGGACCTTCCGCTTCGGCCGTGGTCTTGAGAACTTGCGCGTTGGCGTTGCCATAGACGGTGGTCGCCAAAACCACCTGCCCTTCCCGTTCACCAAAGGTGAAGCTGACCATCTGATGTTCGGGTGGGTCGGCCTCCCCATACTTGTTGAGCAGCGTCAGCTGACCGCCCCAAAAGCCCAGGAAGTCACGACTCGCCTGGGGCAGAACGAGTACTTCCTGATTCGGAGGAATAACCGGAATGACCTTGGTGCTGCCTGATTTGGGAGGTTGCGGCACTGATGCCTGCTGATTTCCTAGAGAAGGCAGGGTCAGCTCGTTGCCGGTCGTAGGCGCCGGAGGGATCGGAGCCGCTCGAGGAGTGGCATTCGCCTCGGGGATGACCAGCGACGACGGCGGGCTCCACCGGCCTGAAGCGGTAGAAGGTTGCGGTGCCGCCTCGATGATTCCCTGCGGGAATGCCGGAATCGCCGAGAGCAGAAAACCGAGTGCAAGCGAAAGCTGCACGGTGATTCGGGCCGGGAAACGCATCGGTCGTAAGCTTAGCACCTCTTCGGCCCGCGAGGAATTTGCACCCACGGCAGGACAATCGGCCGTCGCTTCCCTTGTCGTTGCTTTAGGGATTGGGGTCGGCTAGCTTTCGCTTGGAACGTAGCGGTTTTCGGGTCGTGTCTGAAGGAGGGTGGCTGATGGAGTGGCCGAAGTGCCAAAAGTGCAACAATGGGACCCTGATCCCACTCTCTGATTACGGGCAGGAGGGTGCCTCGGTTATGTTTAAGGCTTGGGTCTGCACCAACCCCGAATGCGGTTTCAGCTTGCGAGTCGACAAGGGCGAGGTTACCTACGGACGGCGAATCGAGACCAAGCACTAGCCAGCGCTGACCTCAGAAATTCTGAGGGACCTACGAGCGGCGACTTTTCCTTACATTCAATCAGAACTCCCGTCAGCGACCGTGACTGACGGTACATCGGAATATTCGAATTTGTTCTTGAGGTGATCCGTCGAGAGCGTTCGTTCCATGGACCGGTAGGAACGGAGTTCCGAAAAATTAACCGGCCCTCCTGCCTGGGGCGGACTGACGGTCAGATCGCGGCCGTGGTTGAAGGCAACGCGGTCCATATAGATGGCATCGCGTTTGCTCATTCCACGCGGCGCGATGCGCAGATAATGCGCAGCCGCATCGGTATGACGCAGGGTGCCCTTCAGATGAGCAGGCCTATGCTGGTTAAGCCAGCATATAGTCCCCTGCCAGGTACGTATGACGAAACGTTCGAAGCCGAGCTGATTCCCCGTGCGGCCTGCGAGCCAATCGTCGCCAGCCTGCTATCCGCGTCTCCCGAGCGCATCAACGAACTCCGCGCCCGCGCCGACCGGATGTTCCTCACGATGGGGGTCACCTTTAACGTCTATGGCGATAATGCGGGCGCGGAACGGATTTTCCCGTTTGATCTGGTGCCGCGGGTCATAGACGCAAACACGTGGAAAGACCTGGAAGCCGGACTAGCTCAGCGCGTCCGCGCTCTGAACGCGTTCGTTGCCGACATCTATGGCGAAGGGAAAATTCTTCGGGATGAGGTGGTGCCGCGCGACCTGGTTTGCGGCTCGTCTCAATATCGTCGCGCCGCGATCGGCATCAAGCCCCCGAACGGGGTTTTCGTCACGGTGGCTGGAATCGATCTGGTGCGGGATCACGAGGGCCGCTTCATGGTGCTCGAGGACAACGTGCGCACCCCTTCCGGTGTCTCCTACGTATTGGAAAACCGCCAGGTCATGACCCGGCTGATGCCGGACCTGGTTCGCAAGTGCGGTGTCAGGAGCGTGGAAAACTATCCCTCCGATCTGCTCGCATCGCTGCACGAAATCGCGCCCCCCACCGTCGCCCGCCCCACGGCAGCTCTCCTCACCCCCGGTCCTTATAACTCGGCGTTTTTCGAACACGTGTTCTTGTCGCAGCAAATGGGGATCGAGCTGGTCGAAGGGCAGGACCTGGTGTGCGTCGACCACAAGCTGTTCATGAAAACCGTCTCAGGCCTCCAGCAGGTACATGTCTTATATCGGCGGATCGATGACGACTTTCTTGATCCCCTGGTCTTTCGTTCGGACTCGCTGTTGGGCGTCGCCGGCATCACCGATGCTATGCGCGCGGGCACGGTAACGGTCGCCAACGGGATCGGAACGGGTGTTGCGGATGACAAGGCGGTGTTCGCCTATACGCCCGCAATGATTCGCTACTATCTCGCGGAGGAACCGCTGCTTCCGATAGTCGAGACCCACTTGCTGCGCGATGCCGACGTGCGCAAGAGAGTCATTCACGATTTGGATCAGTTCGTCATCAAGCCGACCGGCGCATCGGGTGGCTACGGGGTTCTGATCGGACCGAAGGCTACTTATCGCGAGCTGGCGCAAATGCGCGACGCGATCGAAAAGGATCCGGCCGCCTTCATCGCCCAGCCGATGGTGCAACTTTCAGCCCATCCGACGTTCGTCGGGCAGGGCTCCAACGTGGCCTTGGTGCCGCGTCACGTGGACCTCCGCCCGTTCGTGCTACTGGGATCGAAAGCACGGGTGCTACCAGGCGGTCTGACCCGGGTAGCGCTGCGCGAGGGTTCCCTGATCGTGAATTCGTCGCAAGGCGGCGGCAGCAAAGATACCTGGGTTGTCGACGCCTGATGTTACGACGAATCGCCAACCACCTGTTCTGGGCCGCGCGTAACCTCGAACGCGCGGAGTGGCGCGCCCGGCTGGTCAACGTCAACTACCATTTGCTGGTTGAGAGTCCACCCCAGAACCCGCAAGCGTGGGCTCCGCTGCTGGCCATCACCGGGGAACGCGAGGTCTTCGAGGAGCGCTACACCAGCGCCGATGAAACCTCGGTTCTGACCTTCTACACCTTCGATGACGAGAACCCGTCCTCGATCCGTAGTTGTATCCGCGCGGCGCGCGAAAGCGCGCGTGCGCTGCGGCATCGGATCTCCTCGGAATTGTGGCTCGAGCTGAACACTCTGTATCTCGACTCGCTGAGTTGGTCGCCCGCGACCCTTGAAGCCTCGGGTATATACGCGTTTTTTACGGAGCTCGGCGGGCGCTTCTATCGTATCGCCGGCATCACTTCCGACACGCTCACCCGCGACCCCGGCTATGACTTCTTCATGATCGGGAAAATGCTGGAACGGACCGAAAGCGTGGCGCGCCTGCTTGATGTGAAATACCACTTCCTGCTGCCACACGTGGAAGACCTCGGCGGATCGGTGGACCTGCTCCAGTGGGCGGCGCTGCTCAGAAGCGCTTCCGCGTTGGAAGCCTATCGCCGCGTCTACGGCAACGCCATCGAGGTCGAGCGTGTGGTGGAAATGCTTCTTTTCGATGAGTCATTTCCGCGCTCGGCGCGATTTGCGATGAACCGGCTGGGAGCCTCGCTGCAGAGGATCGCCGCTCTATCTGCGAATGGAACTCACCAACTTTCGGAGGCGCGAGCCCTGGCCAGTGCCAAGTTGGCCAATCTCCTTAGTTCGAGTTGCGTTACAGACGTAATTGGCGGTGGGCTGCACGAATATCTTCTACAAATTGAAGACGAATGCACGAATATCGGCGAGGTGCTTTCCGCCGATTACCTGCGGTTCGAGTAACGAATCATGCGTTTCAAGACTATCCATACCACCCGATTCAGCTATGACCTGCCGGCCTACGAGTCGCACAACCAGCTTCGCCTCAAGCCGCTCACCAGCGAGCGTCAGCGTTTGCTCCAGTTCCGCCTGAGCAGCGACCCTCCGGCGTCGGTGCTCGAGTACGAAGACGGATTCGGTAACACCGTCCATTCGGTTTCGGTTTATCCTTCCCACCAGGAGCTCTCCATCGTCGTCGAGTCGCTCGTCGATCGCCTGCCCGAACCGCAAAGCCAATTTCCGCGCGTGCGCTTTTTCGAATATCTCACCGACGATGATTCTCGTAGCCGAGAGCAATATGATTTTCTGCACGCCAGCCGCTATGTACCGTTCAGCGAAAGATTGCGGAAATTCTTCTGGGCGACGCGACCCGACCAGCGCGAGGATGTTGCCCAGTACGTAAGACGCACGGTTGGTTACATCCGCGATCAATTCCACTATGAAAAAGGTGCCACCAGCGTGCACTCGAACCTGGACGAAATCCTGAGCGCAGGGTGCGGCGTGTGCCAGGACTTTGCGCATCTGACCATCGGCGTGCTCCGGCTGGCGGGCGTGCCCGCGCGCTACGTCTCCGGCTACTTGGCACCGGAACCGGTGCAGAACCGCAAGGAGCCGGTCAACGAAATGGCGAGCCATGCCTGGGTCGAGGCGTTGTTGCCGAACGCGGGCTGGGTCGGTTTTGATCCGACCCATCGCGGCCGCGTTACCGAGCGCCATATCCGGGTCGCGATGGGGCGTGACTACGCCGACGTGCCCCCGCTGCGCGGCGTGTACCGAAGCGCCGGCAAACGTCAGAGCATGACCGTCGAACTGCGCATCGACGAAACCGAAAACGAGACCGAGCTCAGCGCCCAGGTTCAGCAACAAAGCCAGCAGCAGCAGTGAGCTGCGGCTGACCCAGCCGCTGATACTGGCGCATCACCTCGCGCAGCTCGTCATGACCGATCCCGGGAATCCGGTGCCCGTCAATGCCCACCATGGTTTCGCCCGCTACCAGCGCGTTCACGATGGCCTCTTCGGTCGCGTGCACGGCCGCAGCAAATAATGGATCCATTCGCCAGTTGTCGAGCATCCAGGCATGGGTCACAGCGCCGGTCCCGCGCGCGTACGCAAGTTTCGCCGTGCTGAAGGCGAGAAAGAGATCGCCTGAACCGTTGCCCGACACGCTGCCGGTGCGCGCCAACCCCATCGACAGACGCCGTGCGACTCGTTTCAGCTGATGCGGCAACAGCGGCGCGTCGGTGGCCGCGATGATGATTATCGATCCCAGGTCGCGATCGCCACCAACGACCGCGGGACGCAGATGCTTTCCGACCGCGACGCCGGCGACCATCAACTCCTGCGCCCGCCCGCAGTTGAGCTGAACCAGCACGCCGAGCGTGTAGCCGCCCTCTTTGCGCGCCAGCTTTCGCGACGCGGTTCCAATTCCGCCTTTCCATCCATAGCCGATCATGCCGGTGCCGCCCCCGACATTTCCCTCCGCGACTAATCCGCCCCGCGCTGCCTCGAGTGCTTGCCATGCATGGTGCGGCTTGACATGAAACCCGTCGGTGTCGTTCAGGTAGCCATCCCAGGTTTCCGCTACTACCGGTAACGACCAGGGCTGCAGCCGGCGCTTGCCTTTGATCTGCCATTGGATGACCGCGTCGCGCACGACACCCACGCTATGAGTGTTAGTGACCATGATCGGTGACGAGAGCAGGCCGGATTCCTCGATCCACGCAGTTCCCGTCATCTCACCGTTTCCATTGAGCGAAAAGTAACCGGCAAACAGCGGTGACGCGTCGCGGGAACCGCGTGGCAGGATCGCGGTTACACCGGTACGCACCGGGCCGCGGCCCACCACCAGCCTTCCCTGCCCCCGAACGATAGTGACATGCCCCACCACGACACCCCCGACGTCGGTAATCGCGTTGTTACGCCCCGGATGACCCTCCAAAGAGATCCCGAGGTCACGGGCTCGAGGTTTTCGCCGATTTGGTTGAGATTTCATGGGCACAGGATTAGCTCGCGAGGATATTCACAGCCACACTTTTGCAGCTGCGCAAGCCAGAGTTTCTGTGCTATGCGCTTTGAACCATATGCGGCTCAGAGTTGGATGCTCCGCGCTCTTTTTGTCCGCGCTCGTCGCGTCGGCCGGGTTCTTCGCATTCGCACAGGCGCCTCCACAAACCGTGGACATTAGCGACCCGCAGGCCGGGGGCACGGTGATGGTGTTCGCGGGCGATACGGTCCAGGTGCGACTCCATTCAACGCCCGGAACCGGGTATGCCTGGAAAGTCACCCAGGTCAACAATGCAATCCTCGCCCTTCAGGCGGCGCCCGTTTTTGTCCCGCCACCACCGGGCATTCCCGGCGCCGAAGGGCACACGGTCTTCAACTTCCGGGCGGCAGCGCCGGGAAGTTCAACCTTGCAACTCGCCTACGCTGGACCAACAGAAAAGGGAGCCACGCCGGCACGAACCTTCAGCATTGGCATCAGCGTGCGGCCAGCCAGCGAGCGGCCGTTACCACAGCCCTGAAGGGTTGTTGCCGGGCCCCGCGCGTTGATCGCGCAAATCGGTTCCGGCGGGACGAATCAAATCGAAGGTCGCCGCGCGACGTCGGCGGCCGCGTAAGCGTGCTCTTCGCCGGGATTTTGGATCACCTTGTGGTGGGTGGAGCGGCCGTCGACCGAGAGGGCAGGCATGCGAGGATTTGCTAGGCGCACAGCTGCAAACTTAAGCAAGATTGGGCGGAGGACGACCGTCTTAAGGACAAGCCCGGGGCCAGAGGTCGTTCGCGCCGTTTGATGGAACTCTTGCTGGGACCCTACCGAGGTCGTCTGCGGGACGCTCTTTGTATCGGATAGAATGTAGAGCTCCCTGTAAGTTCTTCAGATCACAAAGCTACGAATCCTCGAAAAATGAGTAATTTGCGAGGTCTTCCTGCGGCTCGGCTCTTGCTTCACTGCGCATCGGAACGCGGTGATTTGCCAAGCGGGGGAGAGGCGGTCATTCCACGATGGTACCTCCCGGACCCTCGCCCTGTGTCGCGTCAAAACGGCCTGCATACCAGAGAGCGACTCTACGCGCGGTGGCGCTGGGACTTTGCCTTGCAGCCACCGCATGCGCCAGCCAACCCGCTCTCACCGATCGGACCTTCTTTCGCAACGAATACGAAGTCGATACTCACGGACGCAAGACCTGGTTCGATCGTCTAGTGGAAACCGATCCCGGCGGGTTTAAGACCCATGTGGCACCGGACTATGAGTCGATCGCTCCGGCCCGCATCGCAGTATTGCCGTTCGTGGATACGGGCAGCGCGCAGTTCGTAGTGGACAAGATTCCGCTAACCGCCCGCGGTCCGGAACAACAGGCTGACTGGGCGTGGACTCACTCGAACCGGCTCCGCCGCTACGTGGACGGTTATCTCTCCTCGAGGGAGTTCCTAGTCGAAAACCTGATCCAAGTCGATCAGGTAATGAAAGAACATCGAATCTACGACGCCACGAGCCTCGCGCGAATCTCGCCGCAGGCCCTAGGCCAATTGCTCGGCGTCGATGCAGTGGTATATGGCGAGGTCACCCACTACGAGGCGTACTACCTGGCGCTAGTTTCCGCATACCAAGTAGGCGTGAGTATCCGCATAGTCTCCACCCATGACGGGCGCGAGTTGTTCACCGCGGAAGGCAGCCGTTACGACGTCGATGTGGCGCCCGCGTTCGATCCGGTGGATATTGCGATTAACTCCGCCTTTACGCTGCTTCAGCTTCGCGACATCGTCCTGGCTCGCGCCGAGGACGAGAGTGCACGTGAAATAATCCTACGCATCCCGCGATCGCAGCGCCTGCAAGACGAGCTCATCGAGGAAGCGACCGAGGCACCATCGCAAGCTAAGCAGGAAGATGTCGCGACTCTTTTGCGGGACAGCGGTCCCCAGCCACGTTCCAACGTCGAGCGCGCATCGGCGATACACCCGACTGATTAAACGCTATTCTGCCCGCAGCTGCAGGTCGTCGATGAGACACTAGTCTCCATGTGCTGCGGTCATTGCCCGCTCGGCTCGACGGCCGTCTTTTTCTCCTCAAGGACGCCGCGTAACTGGGCCTTCGCGCGGCGACATCAAGGCTAAGTTGTGCGCTATTTGTGCCCCTGAATATCTGCGAGCGGCGAAAATCTCGACTGCCTGCGCGAGATTGCACTCGCGACTTAAGCGCCCGCCTCGGCCTCGCTGGAATAGTGCCGAGGTAGATTGCGGCCAGCTTCCGTTCGCGCGATTCTAGGCTGGCTCGAACAGTGGTAACGGGAAATGTGGGTTGCCCTATGACGCTAGCAAGTGACCTTAGCGTCGCCGAATATTTCGCACGCCTTGCGAGTAGTTACGGGGCAGGAGAGTACTATCGAAAACGGCGTGCCGCCGCGGTGGCGGAGATAGGGCGACGGTTGGGGAAGATCGAAAGCCTGCTCGACCTCGGCTGTGGCAACGGCACGTACCTGGCAGGGTTTCGAGAGGCCATCGATCCGAAATTTCTGGTGGGCGCCGATCTTTCGTTCCGAATGGCCCAAGAGGCTTTGCGGCGCGGGGTGACCAACGTGATCATTGCCGGCGACGCCACCCTCTTGCCGTTCCGCCCCGCTTCATTCCGCGCGATTTTCTGCAGTCACGTGCTGCAGTTCGTCGCCGACCTGCCGCGATGCGTTGCAGAGATCGCACACTGCCTCGCTCCCGGTGGCACCTTCGTTATAGCAGGCGGCGAATTTGGAGTACGCGAACGACTGAAAATCCTGCTGGGCGATCTACGCTGGTCCGCGTTGCGGGCTGAACTGCCGCGGCCACGTGATGTCCGGATTCGCCGCAACTTGGCCGACTATCGGGACGCTGCTCAGGGGGCGGGACTGAGCGTGGACTCGCAAACAGTTGAATTCACCGTAACCTGGGCCGACCTTGCTGAATTCTATCGTGTGCGCTGGCTCTCATTGTACGAGCCGTCCTCGCAGGTAGCTCTTGCCGGGGTTCTCGACGAACTGGTGTCCGAACGCGGCAACGAGTCCTTCCAGATGAACGAATCGTTACTTTTCTGTCAGCAAGCCGGCGGCACGATGACGCCACGTTAACTGACGAAACCAGGTCGCTATATTGACCCGCGTGCGGCGGGCCGATGTTAACCAAAATCCGCGTGCAACGTCTTAGATAGTGAGGATTATGAAACCCACCACCCTGCACACCGGAAGTACACTGGCGGTGGACCACGAACGGATTTACCGCGCGCATAAGGCCAGGATCCTTAACCTGTGCAAGTTATTGCTGCGTGATTCAGATGAGGCCGAAGACGTCGCGCAGGAAGTTTTCCTGCGAGCCTTCGAGCGCATCGGCTCCGAGGAGACACCAAAGGTGTGGGAGGCGTGGCTGGTGCGGGTCGCAGTCAACGCCTGTCGCGACCGGCAGCGTTCGGCGTGGTGGAAGAGCCGCCGCAGGCCGGGCGACCTCGATGAGCTTGCTCCCTGGCTCTCTCTTTCCAGCGAGGAACAGGCCCGCAGCCGGGAATGGCAGTCGCGAGTCTGGCAGGCGCTGCGCGCGTTGAATAACCGCCAACGCAACGTGTTCGTTCTCCGGTACATCGAAGGATGGTCGACCAACGACGTAGCAGAAAGCCTTGGTCTCACCGCCGCGGCCGTAAAGACACACTTGTTTCGCGCGGTCCGACATCTCCGCAAGGTGGTAGAGCGCTAATGAAGAATTGTCTCAGTGAAAGAACCCTGTTGCTGGTGCACGATGGCGAAGGTTCGGTTGCCGAGCGCGCGCATCTGGAAAGCTGTCTCAATTGCGCGCGCCGCTACCGGCTGCTGGTGGACGATATCAAGGAAGTCGTCACAATTCTGAAACAGCCCCCACCTTCGCACGCATCGCGCAGGCCGCGGATGTACTCCTGGGTGCGATGGTCGCTGGCCACCGCGTTGGTCGCGGTAGCGTTCCTGTTGGGGCGAATGACCACTGCCGGAGTCCTGGGCGGCGGCTTAAGCTTCCATGCCCGCGCAGTGTCAGGTACTCGGCCGGCATCAGCCGATCGCGCAATCGCGGGCGGCAATGGTATCGCGCCCACCTACGCGCTCTATATCGACAGCCTGATCGGCAGCCAGGACGAGGCGGACCCGGGCCAGACGGAAGTCGTGGACTCCGGGGAGACAGATTCAGATTCAGATGGACTTTGATAACTCGCAAAGAAACGAGAGTTGATAAGGATAAGGAGTAGAACCTATGAAACGTCAGTTTGCTTTGAGCGTAGCGGGCGGAGTGCTCGCCGTAGCGCTGCTTTCGGGCGCTGCTTATGCTCACGGTTTCGGCGGTGGTCATCACGACCTGATCCCGCCGATTGTCGGCCACCTGGTTTCGCACGATCAAATGCGCGCGATTTTCGAAGCAGATAAGGGCAATTTAAAGACCCTGCATTCGGCGGCAAGATCTGCACACGAACAGCTCGAAAACGATTTGATCGCAGGCAAGGACACCACCGCGGACCTGCAGGCGGTCCAGACTGCGCAGAACAACCTGATGGCCGAAAAGGTCAAGCTCGCGCAGGAGATTCTTGCCACCTTGACTCCCCAGCAGCGCACCCAGGTGTCGAGTTTCATGACCCAGTGGCGCGCGTTGAAGCAGCAGCAGTGGCAACTGTTCCAGCAGTACGGTGGTACACCCCAGGCGCCGCAGGGCGGTGGTGAATAATCGCCGGAGAATTTAACCAGCAAGGTTACCGGGCGACTTCACAGGCGCCGGCCTCAGGCCGGCGCCTTTTTTCTCCAACAACCTGCTTGACCACCGCTAGTCTAGTGACTTGTGAAAATACCGGCCGCTGATCGACAGCATGATGGTGGCGAGGACAACCAGCGCAAAGATTTGCGGGGCCAGCACCCTCGCTTCGCTGCCCTTCAGGAAGGTGTCCCGTATGATCACCAGGTAGAAGCGTAAAGGGTCGAGGTAGGTCAGGTACTGCAGCGCCACAGGCATGGCGCTGATGGGAAATGAGAATCCTGCCAGAGTGATGCTGGGAGTGATGACAAAGAAAGAGGCGATCATCGCCTGTTGCTGGGTCGAGGAAATCGTCGAAATGAGCAACGCAGCGCCCAGCACGCTCAGCAGAAAGAACGTGGTACCGACCGCAAACACGAGGTAGCTCCCACGAAACGGAACCTGAAACCATAGTCTCCCTATCAGCGTGATCACGATCGCCTGGGTCAGCGCGATAAAGAAAAACGGCATGGTCTTTCCGAGAATGAACTCGAGGCGCGAGATCGGACTAACCATCACCTGTTCCAGCGTTCCGACTTCCCGCTCGCGCACAATCGCGAACGCGGCCAGCGTGAGGCACGAAGTAAACAGGATGCTGCCGACGGTGCCAGGGACGAAGAACCACTGGCTCTCTAGGTTCGGGTTGTACCACGGGCGTCTGGTAAGTTCGACATTCGGCATGTGCACCGCGATCGACGGCGCCTTGCGCATCAGGTTGTCATAGGCATAGTCCTGCGCGAACCCGTTGGCGATCTCGTTGATGTAGCCCAGCGCGATCAACGCGGTGTTGGAGTCGGTTCCATCCAGGATGACTTGCACGGGCGCGGTCTGGCCCTTGCGCAACAGTTCGGCAAACCCTGGCAGGATCTGGATTGCAAGCGTCACTTTCCCGTGATCGATCTGATCGGAAATCTGATGGCGGTTCTCCAGGGTTGCAGCGAGGTCGAAATGTCCGTTGGACTCAAAGCGGCTCAGCAACTCGCGGCTCTCGTACGAGTGGTCGTGGTCGAGTACCGCCATGCGCACGTGATGGAGTTCAAAGGAGGCTGCGTAACCATAGATCAGAACCTGTAAAATCGAAGGCACGAGCAGGCCGAAGCGGGCGCGAGGATCGCGGAACAACTGGATTAGCTCCTTGATCAGCATGTGCTTCAGGCGGTTCAGCAAGTTTTCACACCTAGAGGGACTTCTTGAAAGACCGCAGCGCGAGGGTGGCCAGAATCGCGGCAAACATGCTCAATGCCAGGAGCTGCGGGAGCAATGGTCCGAGACCTGTCCCCTTCAGGAAGATGACCTTCAGCAGCGACAAGTAGTAGCGAGCCGGGAACACAAGTGTGATGGCTCGGATGACGATTGGCATCTGGTCGATAGGAAACACAAATCCGGAAAGCAGGAAGGCGGGGAGAAAGCTGGTCACCAGCGAAATCTGGCTAGCCGCGAGTTGCGATTTGGTTGCGGCGGAAATCCAGAATCCCAGCAACAATACCGCCGCCAGAAAGAGCGAGGTGGCGAGCAGCATCAGCCAAACCGAGCCGCGGAACGGCACCTTAAACCACCACACGGCGATTACCGCGCAGAATGCGGTGTCGAGCAGGCCCAACACAAAGTACGGGACCAATTTGCCGATCATGACCTCCAACGGCGTGACGGGCGTCGATATCAGCTGCTCCATCGTGCCCCGCTCCCACTCGCGCGCCATGGTCAGCGAGGTCAGGAAGGTTCCCACCACTACCATCACCAGCACCACCACCCCGGGCACGATGAAGTTGCTGCTGTCGAGGTCCTCGTTGAACCAGGTGCGCGAATCGATCGAAATTGGAGCCTGGATTTCCGTCAGGCCATGGGACTGAAAATACTGAATTTGGACGTCTGCCGAATATCCCGCCACGACCGATTCGGCGTAGCCGAAGATCAGGTTGGCGGTATTGTCGTCGATAGCATCGACGATCCCCTGCACCTCGACGGTGCCGCCCTTGCGAAGCTGCTCGGAGAAGTCGTTGGGTATGACCACACCGAGACTGCAATGCCCCGAATCGATCGCGGCAGTCAGACTGCGATAGTCGCTATTCACCATGACAATTCGAAAGTACTGCGAGGCCTGGAAATGCTTGAGCAGGTCCTGGCTCTGCTGGCTGCCCTCGCGATCAAAGACGCACACCGGCACGTTCTTCTGATCGAGACTGATTCCATTCCCCATCAGCACCATCAGCATCACCGGCATGAGAAACACGATCGCGAGGCTGCGCGGATCGCGGCGAATCTGCACCACTTCCTTGCGCCCGATCGCGAGTACGCGATTCAGGTTCATGGCTGCTCCCGGCGAACCTCACTCGCGGGCGCCCCGGAACCATTGCGCTCGTCGCCGGTCAGCGCCACAAAAGCGTCTTCCAGGCTAGGGCGGATTCGTGCGATACGGCGAACCTGGACGCCGCCCGCCTCCATCGCGGCCCGCATAGTCGGCATCGCTTCGTCGCCATCGCCCACGACAATGTGAAGTGCATTGCCGAACACCGCCGCATCGCGAACACCCCTGACGGCCTTGACGAGCTCGAGCGCGCGCCCCAGCGGTGCGGCCTCGATCGCCAGCAAGTCGCCGTTGACCGAATTGAGCTTGAGCTGGTTTGGCGTGCCAAGGGCGATGAGGCGGCCATTGAAGATCAGTGCGAGGCGATTGCAGTATTCCGCTTCATCCATGTAGTGCGTGGTGACAAAAACGGTAACGCCCGCTGCGCTCAGCTCCTGAATCAATTCCCAGAATCGCCGACGTGATACCGGGTCTACTCCCGAAGTTGGTTCATCCAGGAAGATGATCGGAGGGCGATGCAGTACTGCGCAGCCGAGCGCGAGCCGCTGTTTCCATCCGCCGGAAAGCGTGCCGGTGATACTTTCTTTTCGGTCGGTCAGGCCGGCCATGTTCAGTGCCCAATCGATTCGTTCCGTGAGCTGGTTGCCAGTAACATTGTAGAGAGCGCCGTAAAACCGCAGGTTCTCGATGACCTTCAAATCGTTGTAGAGAGAGAACTTCTGCGACATGTACCCGATGCGACGGCGAATCTGTTCTGGCGAGCGGACCACGTCGAAGCCGGCGACCTCGGCGCGGCCCGAGGTTGGATGCAGCAAGCCGCACAAGATCCTGATGGTCGTCGATTTGCCAGAACCATTGGGACCCAGGAATCCGAACACTTCGCCCGGAAGGGTTTCGAAAGTGACGTGGTCGACAGCGGTAAAGGTCCCGAAGCGCTTGACCAGGTCCCTGACGACGACCGAGTTTTCCATTCAGGCCGCCTCGAGCTCTGTGGTGGTGGCGGATACGAACAGGTCCTCGATGCTGGGCGGAACCTGGGTTGCCTCCTGGTATTCGATGCCCGCGGCCTCAAGCCTTCTGGTGATTTCCGCCAGCCGACGCGGTCCATCGTCGACGAAAACGTGGATCGCATCACCCACCAGCACGGTTCCGGTCACTCCGGGCGCATGGCGCAGCTCGTCGCGCAGGTGGCGGGCTTCGGTTGAGACTATCGATAGAACCGCACCCGGCATCATCGCTTTCAATCGCTCGGGCTCGTCACACAACAACAGCCGGCCCTCGTTCAGAAGCGCCAGTCTATTGCAGCGCTCGGCCTCATCGAGATAGGCGGTTGAGTTGAGAATCGTAACGCCCTGACCCAGCAGCGAATAGAGCATGGCCCAGAACTCGCGGCGCGAAACCGGATCAACCCCGTTGGTCGGCTCATCGAGTAACAACACGCGCGGTGTATGAATCAGCGCGCAGACCAGGCCGAGTTTTTGCTTCATTCCGCCTGACAGGTTGCCCGCGAGTCGCGAACGAAACCTGCTCATCCCGCATGCCGCAAGAAGTGGCAACGCCCGCTCGTCGCGGGCCTTGCGCTTCACGCCGAACAGGTCGGCGTAGAAGCGGATGTTTTCATCGACCGTAAGGTCTTCGTAGAGCCCAAAGCGTTGCGGCATGTAGCTGATGCAGCTTTTGACCGATTCGGGATTGGCGACCACGTCGTAGCCGGCGACCATGGCTCCGCCGCTGTCCGGCGGCAGAATGCCGGCCAAGATGCGCATCGTCGTGGTCTTGCCGGCTCCATCTGGGCCTACCAGTCCGAAAATTTCACCGCGGCGGACCGAGAAGCTTAAGTGATCGACGGCGACGATGTCGCCGAAGGCCTTGACCAGATCTCGGCCCTCAATGTCCGAGGACTGGCTGTCCATTGACGGAGTCTTCCGCAGGCGGCTTGCCGAGCTTGATGAGCGCGTCGGCGGGCATGCCTGGCTTGAGTTCATGATTGGGATTATCGACGTCGATCTTGATTCGATACACGAGCGTTACGCGTTCCTGGTGGGTCTCGACGCTCTTGGGCGTGAACTCCGCGCTCGACGAGATGAAGGAGATTCGGCCCGGATATTTCTTGCCGGGATAGGTGTCGGTGGTGACCGTAGCGCCCTGCCCCCAGCGGATCTTGCCGAGATCAGTTTCGCTGACGTAGCCGCGCAACCACACGTGATCGAGATCGGCGAGCGTCACCACCGGAGTCCCCGGTTGCATCACTTCTCCGAGCTCGGTCTGCCGCACCACGATGACGCCCGAGAACGGCGCGCTCAGCACCGTATAGCCAAGCGTGATCTTTGTGAGCCGCAACGTTTCTTGCGCATTCTTGACGGCGGCAGCCGCGGCCGAGATATTTTCCTCGCCGACCCCGACCATTGCCTGATCGTGCTTGAGCGACGCCGCGGATTGCTTGGTCGCGGTCTCGGCGAGGTCGCGGCTCTGCGCCGAGGTCGCGTTCTCTTTCCATAGTTCCTGGTAGCGCTGAAGGTCGACGTTCTTTTCCGCGAAGTCGGCCTGATCGTTGGCGACGGTGTGCTGTGCCGCGAGCAGGTTCTGCCGCGCTGACGCGAGTTGCTGTTGCTGGACCTGCACGGCGGCTTCGTCGACCGCGACCTGCTGCTTGTAGTTGGAGTCATCGACCCGCGCGATGAGCTGTCCTTTTTCGACCCACTGTCCTTCGTCGAAGGGCAACTCAACTATCCGCGAAGTGACGTCCTTGAAACTCACGAGACTTTGATGCGCCTCGATATTGCCGGAGACCATCAATTCACCTGCCGCCACGCCTTGGCGGAAAATCTGCCAGTAGAGGGCCGCCACACCCGCGCCCGCCAACACGACCAGTGCGAGCAGCAGCGCGCGCTTCCGGGAAGAACGCGGGGTGACGTCGTCGGTGCCGGTTCTCTGCTGGACGGGGCTGGTTTGGACATTCATCCGCGGGGACGCCTTCAAGTTATTGACTTACCAGTCAGTCAATAATACGGTCAGAAATGTGTCAAGCGATCCACTCGCTGCCCGCGCGCAGCGCATTCATCCCTCCGTTCGCCGGCGTCGCAAGGAACAGCGCCCCGGCGAGATTATCGAAGCCGCCATCCGGGAGTTCTCGCGCCGCGGCTTCGCCGCAACTCGACTGGAGGACGTGGCCGAAAGGGCCGGCGTGACTAAGGGTACCATCTACTTCTACTTCAAAGACAAAGAGGATCTGTTCAAGGCCGCTGCGCGGAGTTCGCTGGAGCCCGCGCTCAACGAGATCGAAGCGCTCGGCGCGCATTTCGAAGGCTCGGCGGAAGAGTCGCTCCGCGTCCATCTGAGCGCGGTGTATCCGAAACTAGTGACCAATCCCCGTGCCGGGCAAATTCTGCGACTGATAATCGCCGAGGGTCCGCAGTTTCCGGAACTCGTCGAATTCTACTATTCGGAGATCATCTCGCGCGGGATCGCAATCCTAAGGCGGGTGCTCGAACGCGGCATCGCGCGCCACGAATTCCGGCTCACCGGGGCGGTCGATTTTCCCCAGACCGTCTTCGCTCCTGCTCTCGCCGCGCTCATCTGGAACCTGCTGCTCGGTAAACACCACTCTTTGGACTTCGACGCGTATGCGCGCACCCACCTCGACCTGGTGCTCAACGGCTTGAAGGTCAAAAGCAAATAGTGAGCGCTCGCCCCACTCAAGCGTTGACCGGAATGCGTTTCGCCCCATACCTCGAGAGCGAGGAGGCTCATATGGACTGCCCCGATGACCGGCCGAAGATCTCGGCAATATCGTTGCCGCTTACGTTGAATTCGACGTTCCCGAGCAGGCTGCCGAGCCGATCGCACAGTTCTATCGCGATGTCATGGGGGTTGCGGCAAACGGTCCACCAAGAGTCGAGTGCGACTGTCGTGCACGTTCCGGTGGGAATCGGTCAGGAATTTATCTTCCGCGAGAACGACCGGCCGATTGCCGACTACGACGGCCATCACCTGCAGGTCTACGTGGCGTATTTCTCAGGACCGCATCGCGAGCTCGACGAACTGTCGTTGATCAAGGAGGAAAGCGACCAGCAGCAATACCGCGTCGAGAGAACATCGTCGATCCTGCCAGCGGTGAGACCGTGTTCACTATTGAGCACGAAATTCGCCGCATGAGGCATCCGCTGTTCATGCGGCTGATCGTCAATCGCGACCCCGGGCAACGCAGCCTGAACTGTGCTCCGGGTCACGACGCATTTCTCTGCGCAACGCCGTCGGACTGAACACCGCGTGCGCCGCTCTTTCCTGCTCCTTATGCTGGCAGTGGCCAGCGCGGTTCAGAGTTGGGCAGTCTATCCATGGATGGTACTGCCACCCACCCCTGCTCTGCCCGGGGCCGAACATAGCGGTTTCGCGCCGGTTAACGGAGTTCGTCTGTGGTATGCGGAGTTTGGCCAGGGTCCGCCGGTCATCCTGCTCCACGGGGGTCTCGCCAATTCAAATTACTGGGGACTGCAGGTGCGAGCGTTGGCACCGACCTATCACGTCATCGTTCTGGACAGCCGTGGTCACGGACGCAGCTCGCGGAACGGTGCGCCGATTGGTTACGACGCGATGGCATCGGACGTGCTCGCTTTGATGGACTACCTTCACCTCGACAAGGCGGCCATCGTCGGATGGAGTGATGGAGCGATCATCGGCCTCGATATTACGATTCACCATCCCGAACGGGTCGCGCGGCTCTACGCTTTTGCGGCGAATTCAAATCCTTCCGGAGTGAAGGAGGTCAGCCGGAGCCCAGTCTTCACCGAGTTTACTGCACGCGCCGCCACCGAATACGCGCAACTCTCTTCTACTCCCGGTCAATTCAAACAGTTCGTCGGCGATATCGAGCACATGTGGGCGACTCAACCCGACTTCACCGCCGCACAGTTGAAGGGAATTGCGCTACCGGTATGGATCGTCGACGCCGACCACGACGAGGCTATCAAGCGGGAGAACACCGACCTGATGGCGTCGTTAATCCCGGGCGCCGGCGAATTGATCTTGCCGGAAGTGAGCCACTTTGCATTTCTGCAGGATCCCGTGATGTTCAATCAAACTCTGCTCCGGTTTCTTTCGCCAACTTCCCGCTAGGCTGGCTCGCGCATCGCGAAGGGGTTCGAGTGAGGAGTCAGTCGCCACCTCCAGTGCCCGTACTTGCAAATCATGTGCGTGTACTCCTTTGAAATGGTTAGAATTTTTCGGCGTTTCCAGCCTGCTACTGGACCGGGACGGGGAAAGGATTATTTTTCTGGCAAGCTGACGATCCTTCTGCTCTTCTGCTCGAACACCTTCATGACGATAGCGTGGTACGGCCATCTGCGGTTTCGAGACCGACCGCTGATGCTGGTGATCGTGGTGAGCTGGCTGATTGCCTTTGCGGAGTATTGCTTTCGGGTTCCCGCGAATCGAATCGGGTACGGGCAATTTTCTGGTTACCAGCTTAAGATCATCCAGGAAGCAATCCCCCTGATCGTCTTTGCCGTCTTCGCCTACTTTTATTTGAGGGAGGCGCCGCGTTGGAACTACCTTCTGTCGTTCGTATGTCTTATGGGTGCGGTTATGTTCGCCTTCTGGGGGAGGGTGTAAGCTGCGCGCGGGAAGCGCTGCGGTTACGCTGAGAGAACCGCTGAAGATTTTTCGGGATCTTCGGACGTTTATGAAGCTAGGCGATAAACTGATCGTGGCGGGCGTCGTCTTGATACCGCTGGCGCTGTCAGGCTTCTGCGCGTTCGCGGCGCTCAATGCGCTCGAGCGCGCCAGTGTGAATTGGCGCTCCGCTGCGGCGGCTTCGCTTGCCTTCCTGGTCATTGCCGCGGCCGCTGGCCTCATCACCGCGGGCATCCTGGATAGGAAACAGA
This sequence comes from Candidatus Binataceae bacterium, assembly GCA_036495685.1. NCBI lineage: Bacteria > Candidatus Binatota > Binatia (SeqCode) > Binatales (SeqCode) > Binataceae (SeqCode) > Binataceae bacterium (SeqCode). Next base: position 57,761 of record DASXMJ010000035.1, read on the forward strand.
AATAGCTACACGACCGGACCCGCGCCTTTTGATCGCGGCACCGGCAGGGCGACTGTGGTCCAAACGGTATCCAACCCCAGGTAACCCGAGACAATCTTCACGCACGTCGATCGGCGAAGAGGCTTGAATTTCCCGACTCAGGCGATTTCAGGTGACGGTCGCGTTTACCTTCGAGGTAATTGTCACCCGCGAAATCGTGGTCCATGCTCAGGTTGAT
>DASXMJ010000036.1 GCA_036495685.1 Candidatus Binataceae bacterium
GCCGATTCGTTCCTCCCACGCTAGCTCGAGTTGGCGTGCTCTCGATCTGGCGCTCTCGCTCGGTCGCCCCATCCTCGCCAGCCTCCTTTCCCTTCGGGTTCTTCTGCGAGGGGATCGTGGAGCAGCGGCCAGCGACCGGCAATGCGTCGAGCGCCGCTTTCACTTCGAGCAGTGCCGAGATCGACGCCTCGGGCGCGTTCACTAGTTGGCAACGCGCGCAGGCTTCGCGCCAAGTCATCCACTCTGGAATCCAAGCCCAGGTATTGTCCGCCAGGAGACAGACCAGAGTTCGAGTGCCGCTGGGTCCGCGGCGTCGCTGCTTTTGGAACAGCCTCTGACCGAATAATGGATGCCAGCGATAGTGGACAGTTACCGAATGTGAAAACTGAGCAGTATGTGTCTGTTCCGATGGGCCTGGGCGAGATTCACCTCGCGATCGCCCTCGGCTACCTAGGTACTCAGAAGAGCTACAAGACTCGGTTCTTCAGCGCCGCCGATCTGGTCCTGATGCTGGAAGCCGCGCAGCGTTAGGGCTGTGACCGACAAGCCATGCATCGCGCGGTCAACGCCTACAAACTGCTGATTATCGAAATGAGCTAGAAAAAGTAACGAACCGAGCCGGTGACGAGCAGGCCTGCAATCGCGAGCAGCAGAGCAGGAGGCATCATCACTGAACCGAGTTTCAGAAAGTTCCAGGCACTCACTTCCTGATTTTCCCGCCGCAGCGCGGACAGCCAAAGGATGGTTGCGAGCGATCCGGTAACGGACAGATTCGGCCCGAGGTCCACGCCGATGAGCACGGCGCTGGCGACCTGCTGCGGCACATGCGAAGCGGACACGACGGAGCCAGCCAGCAGACCGGCTGGCAGATTATTGACCAGGTTGCTAATCAAGGCCAGAGTCACGCCCGTTCCCCAAGTGGTCGCCATCGCGGAACGATGGGTCGCCGTTTGCAGAACATGAATGAGCGCGTTGAGCACGCCGCTGCGTTCAAGCGCCTCTACCAGCACGAAGAGACCGGCCACCAGCGGCAAAATTTCCCAGGAAGCGTCCTTCATAACGGTCCACGGCGAGTCGCGCTTTAGGAAAAGCACCACCGCAGCAGTCGCTACAGCGGCGACAAATGTCGGCAGTCCAAGGTCAACGCCGAAGCCGGAGACAAGCAGAAGCACGATTGCCGTGCCCACGATGCCGCAAGCGGTCATGCGGCCACCGCTGGACAGACCAGGTACATCGACCTCAGCGGCTATTACCTCCTGGCTGAGCGAATCGCGCTGCGTGAACCGGAGGACAGTGTAAGTAACCGCGATCGACAGCACCGATGGCAACGCGAACCGCCCCAGCCATTGCAGCAGCGGCGGCATATGGCCACGGAATATGATCAGGTTGGCTGGATTTGAGATCGGCAGGACGAAGCTGGCCGCGTTTGCTATGAACGCGCAGATCAACACGTAGGGGAGTGGGTTCTTCACCTTGGCGGCCTTGGTCGCGGCAAAGACGGCCGGCGTGAGAACCACCGCCGTAGCGTCGTTCGACATAAAAACTGTAACCACTGTGCCGACGCCAAAAACCAGCGCGAACAGCTTCGTCGCGGAGCCGTCCGCCAAGCGAGCGGCTTGCCCGGCTAGAAAATCGAACAAACCTTCTTTGCGCGCCAACTCCGCCAGGAGCATCATGCCGCTCAGAAACAGGTACACATCGATCCCCTTCGCCACCGCCTTCAGTGCGTCGCTCCATGCGAGCAGACCGAGCACGACCAGCATGACTGCGCCGGACACAGCCCAGATAGCCTCGGGCAGCTTCCACGGGCGGGCGATCACGCCGAGGGTGCTCAGTGCGGCGATAGCCCAGATAGTGTCGTTCGCAGTGGTCAACGCGTAGCCATCGAAACCCGCGCAGGAGCATCGCCTTTCCAGTCGAGGGTTTCAGGCATGAACAACCACAGGATCGCAAAGGCGGCAGCAGCCACTGAGGCCAGGAACAGAAACCCGGCTCTGTAGCTGAAGTGGTGAACGATGGATCCGGCGATCGTTTGGCTGAGAGCCGCGCCGACTCCCACCGCTGTCGCGATCGCGCCCAGCGTGAGATTAAATCGCCCGGTGCCACGCGTCAGATCGGCTATCACCAGGACGGAAACGACCGCGAAAATGCCGGCGCCGATACCGTCAAGCACCTGGATGCCGACCAGCAGGTAGATGCTGCTGGTGAGGGTGTAAAGGACGCCGCGAACCGGTAGCACGCCGAAGCCCATGAGCAGCAGGGGCTTTCTGCCCCATGAACCGGCGCCGCGCCCAACCCATGCGGCGATAAGTGTGATCGTGAACTGAGTAGTCACGACGCAGGCCGACACGAACATCATTGAAGTCCGGCCCTTGCCTTTCGCCAGCATCTCACCAAGCAGCGGGAGCACGGCAGCGTTGGCGAAGTGAAACCTTACTGCGCAACAGAGGAAGATCATCAGCGGGCGATCCTCGATCAGATCCAGAACTCTTGCGGGCTTTCCATCGTCCTCGCCGTCCCTGGCTCCCCTAGCCAGCTCGTAGTCGATATCGTCGGGGTGGATGAGCAACATCGACAAGATGGTCGGGACTGCGAGGAGCGCGACAAAGAAAAAGACAGCGCGGTTCGAAATGAAATATCCGATCTACCCCATCGCGACAGCGGCGACGACGTTGCCGGCCGAGTTGAATGTCTGGTTTCGTCCCTGGCGCAGGTTGAAGAGTTTGTGCCCAACGATTCCGAATGAGATAGCGGCGATGGCAGGCATGAAGAAACTGGACATTGCGCCGATTAGCACTTGTGCTGTCACGACCGGCCAGAATGACGGATGGAACGCGACCAAGAGCGCGCCGATCGCCAACGCGAACACGCCCGCAGCGGTCAGCGCTCGCTTAGACTTGAGCCGGTCTACCAAAGCGCCTGCCGGTGTTTGCGATGCGATGCCGGCGATGCCGCCGATCGTGAGCGCAAGGCCGACGCGCTGCTCGTTCCAGCCGTATGCGGCAAGGTATATAGCGAGGAACGGCCCAACGCCGGTCTGCACGTCGGCCAGCAGGAAGTTGAGCCAGTCCAGTCCACGTAGGCACTTGCTGGAGGGGAGCCTGTCCAGGTCCGAGTCGGAACTAGCGACGGTTGTCCTATCTTTTCGCGTCGGAGCCTATACCTGAGGCAGTCGGCGGTCGTCGCGTCATTCGAGGCACTCTTCAGGTTCAGCACCGCGCGTCGCCACACAGTCTCGGCGCAGGTCAGCATAGTATTCCGTTAATTGTCCCCTTTCTGAATGCGGAGCGCCGAAGGCGACCGGGGAGAGGCTTACCCCGGCGCACGTTCAAGCCCACCTTGCAGGCGGAAGCGGCCGACAAGATAGCTGCTGTTCTCATCGGTTCGGTGGGCTCATGAGGCACGAGGACGCAGGGGTTTCGTTGCCAGTGGCTGTCAACGAAGCGAAGCTCTGTCAAAACCTCGCTAGAAAACTAAAGATTTTTGTTGCTATCCGCCGATCTGATACATCGAACGCTCGCGGGTCGAGCGGCCTTCCAGGAGATGGTGCCCGGTCGGTTTCATCGTAACGGCGTGCTCCAGGATGGCGCTGACTTCCTCGAGCGCCCGAGCGGACCCGGAGCGCAGCGCGCGGCGCACATCGAGTTCATCGTCGTTGAGCAGGCATAGGTGGAACTTGCCGTCCGCCGTGAGACGCATCCGGTTACAGGTGCCGCAGTAGGGCTCGCTGACCGGACTGATGAAGCCGACAACTCCGCGGGCGCCGGACAACCGATAGTTGCGCGATTCGTCGGCGAGGTTTTCGGTCGGAAGCTCGTTTAGGGGTCCCAACGCGGCCTCGATGCGCCGGCGCGTTTCTATATTCGACACGTAGCGTTTGACCGAAAGCGTGGCGCACTCGCCACCGCCCAAAGGCATCAGTTCGATGAATCTCACGTGCCAATCGCGCTCGAGGGTGAGGCGCGCCAGGTCGACCACCTCGGATTCGTTGTATCCAGCAGTCACCACCGCGTTGAGCTTGATCGGAGTCAGTCCTGCTGCTTCTGCGGCCATGATGCCCTTCCATACGCGGGCGAAACTACCCCAGCGCATCTGCCTTTCGACCGTCTCGGGATTGAGGCTGTCCAGATGCACATTGATGCGGGTGAGGCCCGCTTCCTTGAGGGGTTGCGCCAGATTCTCAAGCAGCATCGCGTTGGTGGTCATCGCCAGATCGTGAACTCCGTCGACCCGGGTCACGCGTTCGACAATTTCTACGAGGTCGGACCGCAGGGTAGGTTCGCCGCCAGTGAGACGGAATTTTTGGAAACCGATGCGAATGGCGGCGCGGACCACCATCTCGATTTCCTGTGCGGTCAGCAAATCCGAGTTGGGCAGAAAACGGATTCCGTCCAGCGGCATGCAATAAACGCAGCGCATGTTGCAGCGGTCGACAACCGAAATACGCAGGTAATCGATCTGGCGGTTGAACGAATCGCGAGGCATCAACTGCATACTAGACGCTGCGCTCTAAAGGAGACAACGAGGAGGTAATTAGAGATTGAGCGCAGCTATGCTTAACCGTCCCTGGCATCAATTCTTGACGCTGGTTGGTCTGGGGAGCATAAAGCCCCCATGCGAAGTAGGGCCGCGCTATTTGCGTTTCTGATGATAACCGCGGGCTGTGCGACTACCCCTCCCGCTCCCGTCGTCTGGTACGTGATTTCACCGACTCCGAGTCGAGATTTTCCGCACGGCAACATTAATTCGCCGATCTCCACCTGGGAAAGAGTGAGGAACTTTCCATCTGTCCATGACTGCCGCGACGCGCTCCGGGGCATTCGCAACGATCTCCATCGTCCGGCCAATTGTGTCGCGAGCGACGATCCCAGGCTGCTGCGCTGACCGTTGTCAGCCGAGTAACCAGTTCCAAGCAATCCTACTTCGCAGAGCCACGCAAACCTGTTAGCCTTTCTCTTTAGGTCAGCGCGAACCGAGCCTTCGCTTTTGCGCTACCCCAGAGCAACGGAAGCTATGCTGTCTAAATTCGTCATCGTACTCGCGTTGGCTTCGCTGGCCGCGATCGCTTTTGAGTATCTGCGCGAGTCCGAGGATGGCGCCCTACTTGAGCAGGAGGTAACGGGGCAACTGGACGCGCTGCGCGAACGCCTGTTTCGGCGCTGATCGAATTTCCCCCTAATTTCAGCAGATGGGATTGTCATCCACGGCGCTGCACTGCGCCGGGCGCGGTGCTAACGCCGCAATCGGTACCGACTGCTCCGGTGGAGGTCGCGAGTCGTGAGCTTTCGGTACCGCGTGTTTCGCGGACTCGCTCGTCTGGACTTCGAGTACCCGTGGCAGGTGCTGCTCGGATGCGCCGCGCTGGCTGTCGTCGCCCTGCTTTACACCCGCGCGCATCTGCAGTTTCAGACCGGGCAGGAAGATCTGATCTCAGGCCACAGCCGCGACACGAGCAACTATCGCCACTATGAGAACGAATTTCCGGACCTCGATTCGTTAATCGTGGTGGTACGTGCGGATCGCGATCCGGCGCGGGCCGAACGATTTGCCGATACGTTTGCAGCGCGCGTGACGGCAGACCACGAGAATGTCAGGAGCGTTCTGTACAAGATCGATGCGGGAGCGCTGGCCAATCGTGCGCTGCTGTACCTGAGCTCCGGGGACCTCGGCGAGCTCGCCGCACACATTCGCGACTACCGGGCATTTCTCTCGGCCTACGCGGCCAATCCCACTCTCAACAATTTCTTCGCGCTCACCAATGGGGAAGCAAACCGCGCGATGACATCGGCGATGGTCGGATCGCTGTTCGGCGACCAGAACTCGCCGGCCGATTCATCCAAGGGAAAGCTCAACCTTGCCCTGGTCGATGCGATGCTCAACGGAATGCTGGCGCGCGGCAACTTCGCCTCCCCGTGGGATGATTTGACCAGCGTGGGTCCGACCCAGGGTGTGCTTCGCGACGGCTACATTGCCTCGGATAACGGCAAGTATCTGATTATGAACGTGGTGCGCGCCGACGAGCACGAGGGTGCGCCGAATACCATCGATGCCATCGACGCTCATCTCGCCGCGGTCCGCGAGCATTTCCCCGGAGTCGAGGCTGGCATGACCGGGGGTCCGGCGCTGGCACGCACGGAGACCACTTCCACCGCCCACGATATCGCGCTGGCCTCACTAATCGCGATCCTAAGCAACGTTCTCCTGGTGGTTATCCCGTTCGGGGGAATCGTCGAACCTGCGTTTGCGCTGGCCGCGTTGCTGATCGGCGTCGCCTGGTCATTTGGCTTTACCGCCCTCGCGATCGGGCATCTGAACCTGCTCTCCGCGGTATTTACCAGCATCCTGGCGGGAATCGGCATCAACTTCCCCATCCACTTGATGGCGCGCTACGACGAAGCTCGCCGTGGCGGGCGCGTTACGCGCGAATCGATCGAACTGGGCGTAGTGAATACCGGAGCTGGCGTGGTCGCCTCGGCGTGTATCATGGCACTCGCCTTCCTGATGCCGATTTTCAGCGACTTTAAGGGAATTGCCGAGTTGGGAATCGTCTCGGCAGGCGGACTTTTCCTGTGCCTCCTCTCGGCGATGCTCGTCTTTCCTTCGCTCCTAGTGATTCGCGACCGTCGGCGCACGCCGCACCTGGCTCCTTCGCTTAAGCTGGTGGAGCGCGAAACCTGGCTGCAGCGAATGTTCGCACGCCCACGACTTACCGTTGCCACGGTTTCGGCGGCGACGATTATCGGGATGGTCGCGGTGCGCGGCCTTCACTTCGATCAGAACCTGCTCAAGCTACAAGCCGAATCGACGGAGGCGGTGCATTTTGAGGAGCTGCTGCTCAAGGATTCGGGCCGCTCATCATGGTTCGCAGTCTCGCTGAACCCGACCCGGGAAGAAGCCCAACGCAGGGCGGAACTGTTCAGCAAACTTCCGCAAGTGGCAGACGCCGAGACGATCGCGACCTATGTTCCCGCCGAGCAGGCGCGAAAGCGCGTCATGCTTGAAGGGCTGCAACCGCTAATCGCGGGACTGAAACTATCTCCGCCGGGTCCGCCCTCGGATCCGGCCCTGCTGCGCCGGGAACTTGCGGCGCTGAACTTCAAGCTCGCGGGTGCGCGCGACAGCGATCCCTCGGGGGCGGCGGCGCACACTGCGGAGCTGACTGCCCAGGCTATCGCCCGACTCGATTCTGATGCGGGAGCGTTCGAGCAGTTCGAAAAAGCAGCGGCCCGCGCGTTCGCGGTCAAGCTCGCGCAATTCAAGGCAATGCTCGATCCCTCTGAAGTGACGATCGACAATCTTCCCACGGAGCTTCGCAATCACTTCATCGGTCGTTCTGGCATCTATCTCGTGCAGATCTACCCGCGCGGTGATGTGTGGGAGGATATCCCGCTGGCGCGCTTTATCGGCGCGCTGCGCGGTGTGGATAGCGATGTGACGGGCGCTCCCGTGCAAGCCTATTCGATCGCCACGGTCATGCGCCGCGGTTACGAACGGGCGGCGGTGCTGGCGCTGATCGCCGTATTCGTGTTTGTCTTTGCCGACTTCCGTAATCTGCGCGACACCGCCCTGGCGACTGTGCCGCTGCTGTTCGGAGGAGCATGGCTGCTGGAGACGATGGGCTTGCTGGGGTGGGAATTCAATCTTGCAAATCTCTTCGCGGTCCCCATCATCATCGGTACCGGGGTCGATAATGGGGTGAACATGCTCTACCGTTGGCGCGAAGAACGCGACAAGTCGCAACTGATTCTTAACACCGCGGTCGGCAAATCGGTGACGATCTCATCGCTCACCACCATCGCGGGATTCGCCGCGCTAATTCCAGCAACGCACCGGGGGATCGCAAGCCTCGGATGGGTGCTCAGCCTCGGCGTCACGTTCATTCTGATTGCAACGCTGGTGGTGCTCCCCGCCATCCTCGAGCTGGTGGGAGGCGCGCTGCCTAGGCGACGCGTTCAGGAACCGGGGGCCGCGAGGATCGCCCTCGAGCCGCAGGTGGGGTCACGGGCAAAGCGAAGCGGGCTGCTCGCGATTCTGATGGTGTGTGTGATCGCTTGGCCGTGCGGGCGCGCCGGCGCCCAGAGTCCGGACGAGAAGGCCGCCTCGGACCGCGCGGTCGACCAGGCCGAGGTGTTGGTCCGTCAAGCCGGTGAGTCCAAGCCGCCGGACAGCCAGAAGATTCGCTCCGCCATCGACAAGCTCCACGACGCGATTCGGATGAATCCGAGCAACGATTCCGCGTACGTCGACCTGGGCTTCTGCTACTCGGTGCTGAAGGACGGACCGACCGCGATAGAGATGTACGTCAAGGCGACGCGGATCAATCCCTCGGGCGCTAACTTCAAGGAATTGGCCGACATCTACATGCGAATCGGCGATCCGGAGAACGGGTTAATGGCCGCCAACGCTGGAATCACGCACGACCCCCAAAACGCGTCGCTCTACAACGCCAAGGGGATGGCGCTTCATGACCTAGGGCGAAACGACGAAGCTGCTACCGCATTTCAGAAGGCGCTTGAGCTCAATCCTAGCTTTGCCGTCGCGCGGGCCAACCTGCGGGCGCTCAACTCGGCCCCCCAGGGTCGCGGCAGCATAAGTAAACCTGAGCCCTGAGGGAGAGAATATCTAGTCTCCTTTTACCGACTTGACGACCAGGTAGGGGCTGCTCAGGTCGAAGACATAGCCCTCGATCTGCAGGGGTCTGGATTGCTCCGCCGCTTCCGCGATCTGACCGCGCAAATTCTCTTGGCCTACCACCTCGACTCGTTTGGTCAGGATCGAGCGATAGAGATCTCGTGCATAGGATTCATCCGGATTGAACTGCAGATCCGCGCTTTGTCGTTCGGTGTCAAGCTGCATCGGAATTTCGTGACCGTCGAGGCTCAACCGGATCATGGTGGAGTGCAGGGGCTTACTCCCAGGTTTCACGCCGACCCTCCCCGTGACGTTGAGATCCCTAAATCGTTGCGGCATCATTTCGAATCCCGGACGGTAAGGAAAGCCTATACTGCCTGGCATTCCCCCTAAGCCAACACCGCCGGGCATTCCCCCTAACCCTCCCGCGTGGACACCTCCTCCCGCGAAGCCGCCCCCGGAGACACCTCCTCCGCCAAGGCCGCCGCCACCGCCAACCGCGCCACCAGGAAAGGCGCTCGCAGTAGCAACGCCCGCCAAAGCGAAAGCAATCGCAAGCCCAATCCGTCTAAAGCTCAGTGGCAACATGGAGGGGCCTCCCTTCCGAAATATCAACCGCCGGTGATTGGTCTTTCCGGTTCCGCCACGCAATAGGCGCAGTGGCAGATGTCGCGCAGTTGTCGCGTCGTATAGATGGTCTCGTGACCGTCGGCCCATCCGATGAAAACTGCCTGCTCGCCAAGCCGGGTGAACTGGCGCATGCGCTGACTCTCGGCGCCGACGGCTTGCCGAGCGGTGCCGGCGCAGTCGTCGCAGGGACAGTAGCGGCGCAGGTTTTCGAGCGGAAAGATGCTGTCGTGGCCATCGGTCCACTGGACTCCGACCGCGTAACGCCCGACTTCGTTCAAGCCCTTGATCTTTGGGTTCTTTGGCTGAATAAGAGCCATAGGTGCAGTCTCGCAGCGGAGTATATCATCGCTGGCACGCCTAAGTGGAAGATGTATTCCGCGCCGTCTGCATCGCTGTGCAACCCTTTTGTAGACCGCTGGAGGTCCGAGATTCATGGATGAAAAAGCCAAGAAACAAACGCTGCTGATGATTCCTTACGGGCTGCAGGTGCTGGGCGCCGCGCATGGAGGGAAGGCGACCGTCGCGACCGTGAACTGGGTTACCCAGGCGAGCTTCAACCCGCCGCTGGTCGTGGTGGGAATCAAGAAGGATTCCGGGTCCCACGCTATGGTCAAGGATTCAAAAGCGTTTGCCCTCTCGATGCTCGGGTCCGGGCAGAAGGGAATCGCGGGTGCCTTCTTTCGTCACGTTGAACCCAAGGACGGCAAGTTCGGCGACTTTGCCTACGAGACCGGCACGAACGGTGCCCCGATAGTCAGTGATGCGCCGGCAGCCGTCGAATGCGAGGTGGTCGGTTTCTACGAGCTGGGAGATCACAGCGTCGTGGTGGGTAAGGTCACCGAGGCGCACCTCAAGCGTGATGCGGAGCCGCTGACCATGAAGGAAACCGGCTGGAACTACGGCGGATGAACCGCCCGCTCTAGCCGTCCCGAATGAATGCGCGCGAAGTTCGGCCGGTACTCGAGCGCCTGGCAAGACGCTCGGGCGGAGAACTGCTGGTCAAGGAGCCACATTGGGGAGACGCGATCCTGTGCGATGCGTTGGTGCAAGCGTCGGCCACGCTGGATTCCGACGCGCCGCTGCAAGCCGCGATCGGTTGGTTTGAGCCCAGGCTCTCGCGAGGGCCGAAGCTCACCGGATGGTTCTGGTTTTGGGCGGCGGAAGCCCTCGCGGCCGTTGATTTGCACCTCGTGACTCACCGCGCCGATTTTCTGAACTACGCACGCGAAGTCGTTGCCGGGTTCGAAACCACTGCGACCCGAACCACCGACGGCGCCGTCGTGCCACATCCGCCTGCGCTGGAGGTGTGGGTGGATGTCGCCTACTTCACGGCGCCGGCGATGGCAGCAGTAGCGCGTTTGCTGAAAGACGATGACCTCCTCGAGCGAGCACTCGACCAACTCCTCGTGCATCATAAGTACTTGGTCGATCTCCGCACCGGACTCTGCTGGCATGTCGCGTACCCGGACAAAGGAACCCATTCGCAATGCCTGTGGGCGCGCGGCAATAGCTGGTTTGCGATCGCGGCGGCCCAGGTGATTGGTGTGCTAGGTTCGCAGGCCCGTGAGGCGCGCTTCGAATCGAAGGTTGCCAGCCTAGAGGCGGCGCTGGCGCGCCAACTCAACGCGGTTGTGGGACTGCAAGATGAATCGGGACTGTGGCATACGGTTATCGATCGCAAGGATTCGTACCTGGAAAGCTCCGCGGCCGCCGGATTTGCGCTCGCGCTGGGCCGCACACTCGCGCACCGGATCCCAGGACTGAATCGGGAAAGTGCGAGTGCCGCGTACGAGCGAGCGATCGCCGTGATCTGCAGCAAAGTCAACGAACGAGGAGACTTTGTGGGAGTGTCGCAGCAAACGCCGCCGGGCGATTTCGCGTTCTACAATTCGATCCAAGTAGGTACCGCACCGTTTGGCGCCGGGATTTGCATGATAGCGTTGTCGGAGAAGATCCGCCGTAGCCGCTAAACTGGGAGAATAGTCGTGGCGAACAAAAAAGTGGTGGTATTGCCAGGGGACGACGCCGCACCGGAGGCAATGGCGGCGACTATGGACGTGTTACATGCACTCGAGCTGCCGATCGATTTTATCGAGTTTCCGCCTGGCGAAAAGTGGGTGCGCGGCGAGACCGACAAGCGGGCGCGTGAAGCGATCGACGCCTCCGACACCACCTTGTTCGGCTCAACCTCGGGGAAGACCACTTCGATAATGTATTTGCGCTGGGGCAAACAAACCTACGCCAACGTGCGGCCGGCGAAGTGGTCGCCGGGATATCGCAGTCCCATGGCACATCCCGAGGGAATCGATTTCGTGATCGTGCGCGAGAACCTCGAGGACCTTTACCTGGGGCTGGAGGGACCGCTGCACGAACTTGCGCCGCTGAAACTACACAGCCGCATCCTGCGCGGCCCGCTCGATACCTCCGAGCGTGGCATTTACGCTGTCAAAGTCATCACCGAGCGCAACACCCGGCGAGTAGCAGACTTCGCCTGCCAACTCGCGCTCAAGCGCAAACGAGCCGGTGGCAGGGGCAAGCTGACCTGCACATCGAAATACAATATGCTGCGCGATGCCGACGGGTTTTTCCGGCAGATCGTCGAGGAGACCGCGGCCAAGTACCCGGACATAAAGTACGAGCAGTTTATCGTCGATGACTTCGCGCGCCGCATCGTGGCGAGCCCACAGGAGCTAGACGTGGTGGTCATGCCGAATCTGTATGGGGATATCCTTTCCGACGCCGCGGCCGGCACGATCGGCGGACTCGGGCTGGCGCCGAGCGGCTGCTTTGGCGACGGCTACGCGTACTTCGAGTCGGTGCATGGAACTGCGCCAGACATCATGGGCAGAGGCATCATCAATCCGACCGCCACGATGCTTTCCGCAGCCATGATGCTCGACTATCTGGGATTGACCAGCGCCGCCAATCGATTCGAGGATGCAGTGCGCAAGGTTTACGCAGCCGGACGGAGTCTGACGGTCGATCAGGGGGGCAGTACCAAGACCTCGGAGTTCGCGCGCGCCGTGATCGCAAATCTCTAGGATTGTTTGGTAGGGGAGTTCGCGGCCGCTGCGGGGGAGTCGACACTCTCGGGCTCGCGGCGCGCCCACCAGAAGATGTCGCAAAGCGCACCGCAGGCGGGCCAAACGAAGCGGGGGCCCTCACTCGGAATCTGCTCGTCGGATGTCAGTTCCACCGTCGCGAACCTACAGCATTCGGCGGGAGAAGGGGAGCCCAGAGAGGGAGGGAAAAAGAACCTCGGCGATCTACCGGCCGGACCCCCACCCGATGGCAAGATCCACTTCGCAGCGCTCAGCCGGGCACGTTGTTTCCCAAAAACTCGCCCTGACGAGCGAGGTGTCGACGCAGCCATCCCTTCACCACCTTGCTTAGGGCGGCGTCGAGTTTGCCGAGTGCGAGGGCGGTTACAAATGCCGAAAGGGTGGCTTCCATTTCGCGACGCTCCAGCGCGGCCGATGCTTTCACGCCGCGCAGAAGGATCTTCTTTAGATCGCCGTTCCACCGCTTGAGGTGGCTTTTCTCAAGACGCTTCAAGGCTCTGATGGTGAGGCGCAGGTCCCTGACTTCGCCCTCATTGTAGTGGCGTTCCCTTTCTACAGAGTCGGCGGCATGCAGGAGCATCCCGATCACGGACATCGCCTGCCCCTGCGCGTAAGGTGAAGTTAATTCCGGGATCAGCGTTTGCAGAACTGTGCCTTGCAGGCCGGTCAGCAATTCCTTGAGGGTTGGCCGCAGCATCGCTAGGCAAGCCTTAGTTGCGCCGCGATATCCTGGAACAGCGCCGGCAGCAGGACCTTCAAGACCGGCATCACCGAATCGGTGGTGCGGCCCTCGATGAAGTCGCGGATTCCCGTAAGGCAGATAACCGCCATCTTCGCGTTCCCCAGTACCTGATAGAAGCGCAGCCGCGCGCGATCAATGGGATGTCCCGATTTTTGTTCGTACAAGCGGTAAAACGCCTCGCGCTCCATCAGCCCGGCGGCAAATTCCTGGCGGCCCCAGAACATCATGGTGGCCCACGCGAGATCTTCGATGGGATCGCCGAGATGAGTCATCTCCCAATCGAGCATCGCGATGAGACCTTCGTCATCGTAAAGATAGTTACCCGAGCGAAAGTCGCCGTGGACCAGGGTTATGCGGTCGGCCACCACCGGATTTGCCGCCAGCCACGCGAAGGCCGCATCGAGCAACGGGTAGTGCTCGCCCATACGGTCGCGATGGTAGATTTCGGTCCAATGTGTGGTCTGCACGCGCGCCGGTTCTGCGAGATCTCGGGGTTCGCCAAGAAACTCCAATCCCAGCACGCGGTAATCGAGCGATTGGATGCGGACCAGCTCGTCCAGAAACTGATGTGCGATTTTTTCGCGGAGTTGCGCGGGTTCGCTAGCGGGGACGGCGCCGTTTGAAGTGCGCCCCGCCGCGCGGTGCATAACGAAGAAGGGCCGGTCCATGACCGAGTGATCCAGTTCGAGGAACAATGCTTCGGGCACCCGCAGCCCGGCGCGGTGCATCGCTTCGATCACTCGAAACTCGCGCTCGCGTTCTGACTTGAGCAGCCCCCCGGTGGGGTCGCGGCGTCCGATGAGCGGGCGCCTGCGAGTCTCGCCGCGCTCTTGCCACTCGAGGTCAAAGGAATAGGTTTCGCGCGAGGATCCGCCCGAGATGCGCCGTAATCCGAGAACCTGGAGATTCTCCGCGTCCGGCATTCGACGCCCCAAAAATTCGGTCAATCGTTCTCGGTCCATTGGTTCGGTTCCGAGTGGGTGGGGCGGGGTCAGGGCGTGGGCGCTGCCTTTGGTATGGTCAGCGTGTTAGGGGAAGCCCCGGCCGCGGCAGCATTCATTTGCGCAACCTGGGCGCGAACTTGCGATGCTTGCGCCGTTTGTCCGTGAGCATCGAGCTGGCGCTCGACCGCATCGGCGTCCTCTAGAAATTGATCTGTTTGTGCGCGTCCGGCCGGACTGGAGGTCGACAACACGCTGGTCGCCGCCATCGTCTGCCGGAAAATGTCCATGAGCTGATTTTGCAAGACCGACGCGCCCGGGGAGGGGGCGGCCTGTGGCGGCGCGTAGCGATTGATAAACTGCGCATAGCTGTTACCGATAGCCTCCGGGCCTAGGATGGTGGTGAGCATCTGCGTCTGGTTGTCGTTCGAGGCGCCGTAAAGCAGTGCGCCGTCAGCTGCTTTGGAGCTCTCAGCGCTGGGTGTGAACAGCTCAAGTGACGGAGTGGCGCCGCCGCCCTGCAGGACCAGGATCGAGTCGACGTACACAGCACTTGCGTATTCGGGATCGATCTGCACCGAAACCTGCGTGCCACCGCTGCCGGCGGCGGAGATTGTCGTGACCGCCCCAATTTGGGTGCCACCATGTCGCACCGGATCGCCGGGCCCGAGCCCATCGGGCTGACTGAACGCGGCACTGTAATACTTTGGACTGGAGGCGCAGCCCATGAGGGCCGCAGCCAGCAGGAGAGAGCGAACAATCCTGACGTTCCACTCCCCGCGATGACGGCTCATCCTACGCAAATGCCGGCATGACTTCGCCCGCGAACAACTCGAGGGTCGGTGGTGGCGCGAAGTCACTAAAGAAGATGGTAAATGTGGTGATGCCCTGCGTCATGCGTTTTTTCAACTCTTCGATGAGCTGCTTGGGGGTGCCTTTGATGCCGGTGATGGAGAACGGCTTGAGCCCTTGCGCCATTTTCCATTTTTGCGCTACCTCGTCTTCGGTTTTGCCGATACAGACCAGGAGTTGCTCGGAGATGTCGATGGTGTTGATGTCGCGGCCGATATCCTTGCAGTGCTGCTTGAGCACGTTGAACTTCTGCTCGAAGCTCTGGTAGCCCGCGGGGCAATTCCAGCGGTCGGCATATTTCGCGACCAGTTTGAGCATTACCTTCTCGCCGCTGCCACCGATGGTGATCGGCGGATGGGGTTTCTGCACCCCCTTGGGATTGTTGATCGCGTCGGCGACCGTGTAGTAGCGCCCTTTGAAGTTTGCGCGCTTCTCGGTGAGCATCTGCTTGAGGATTTCGAGTCCCTCTGCAAGCTGCTTTAGCCGCTCGGGCATCGACGGGAACTGGTAACCGTACGCTTTGTATTCCTCGGCCATCCATCCGGCGCCCATGCCGATTTCGAGGCGCCCGCCTGAGATCTGATCGATGGTGCAGAGCGACTTAGCGAGCAGGGCGGGGTTGCGATACGAATTGCAGATCACCAGCGTGCCGATGCGAATCGCTTCGGTCGCGGCCGCCAGCCCGCTCATCGCGGTAAGGCATTCCACGTGGTCGAGATCCGGCATTTGCCCGGTCCACATGTGATCCACCAGCCAGATGGAATGAAAACCGAGCTTCTCGCACAGTTTGGTGCGATCGAGAAGCGCTTTCCAGTTGAGACCGGCCTGCGGCGAGAACAAAGCGAATTGCGCCTTTTTGCTCATTCAAAGACTCCTGTTGGTTGGATGGCGAATGCGTTGGAAATTGTTTGGCATGGGCGACCGCGGGGGGTCAACCAGTCATGTCCCGCCGCGGGCTAGATGCTATAAGAGCGCGACGCTGCGTTTCCAAGCGGGTGGTGAGAAGGACCGAAATGAAGGCTGAACCGGTACGAGTTCGGGTCGGAGTGACAATTCTGGCGCTGCTGCTGGCGCTCTCGGCGGCGGTTTCCGGCGCGCGGGGCGAAGTTGAAAACGGATTCCACTCCGCGAGCGGGCCGGTTGAGGTACCGGGCGTTCCGGGAATTTACCAATGGCGCTTCGAGTCCTCGGTTGGTCCTTCCCCGTATGACCGGATTGCGCTGCATCGCTTCGCGCAGGGGGCAAGCGCGCGGCAGCGTCACGACCTTACGGTCCTCTATTTGCCGGGGACCAACATGAACGGCGAAATCGCCCTCTACGATCCGCGCTATTCATTCCCGGTCTACCTGGCCACCCGCGGGGTAGACGTATGGGCGCTCGACTATCGGACTCACTTTGTCGCGTCCACCGCGACACCGGGGGAAATCAGTGACTTGTTCAAGCGATGGACCAACGAGGAGTTCGCATCGGACATCACCGCGGCGGCGAGCTTTATCCTCAAGCAGACCGGCTCGCAGAAGATCTTCGTGGCGGGGTTTAGCCGCGGGGTGTCGTTCGCGTACCTGTTCACCGCCCTGCATCCCCAGCAGGTCGCCGGGATTATCGCATTGGACGGATTCATTCCGCGGCGCGCGTCTCAACCCCTGCCTGACGATCATGCGGTCGACGATCTGGCGGGAAAGAATCTCACCTGGGAGAAACGGCAATTCCTGATGGAGGCGGTGATCGCAAATCCCAACGGCCCCGCGCCGCTACCCAAATACCAGAGTGCGGCCGAGAACCTGGAGCACGTGGTCTACGATTCGAAGGATTTCGGAGGTAAAGGCGGATTGGCAAATCCGTTCGACGGCTATTCCAGTCCGGTGGTGCTGGCGCGGATGCTGGTCGGATACGATCGCTACTGGCCCGCGGTGCAGAACTATCAAAATCCGTTCACCCCGGAACTGCGTGACGCCCTGCAGGTCTCGAAAGTCCCGGTGATCGCGTTTGCCAGCACCAACATCGCGCCTGATTGGTCAACGTGGGTAGGCGAGTCTGCCCACGCAACCGGCAGTGATGACGTTACCTTCCAGGTCTTTCCGAAGTGGGGCCATCTTGATGTCTTGTGCGGTACACACGCGCAGGCGCAGGTGTTCGTCCCCATTGTGGCCTGGCTCAAGCGGCATCAGAAGTAGGGGGATACGAGGGAGGCTCGGGCGATCGGTTGGCGGCAGGCAGGATCAGCACGACCGCGAGCGCCCACATCCCGAGCGTCAAACCCGCGATCGTCCACCCCAGCGCGCTGCGACCGCGGCGGCTGGCGATGACCGCGATGAGCGGGGCGAGTGCTAGATTCACAACGATGGAGGTTGCCAGGATAGTGGCGGGCGGGAGCTGATAGCCCAGCAGAGCGAAGCCCGAGGTCACGCTCAAAATGGTCGCTGCTGTGCCCATCGTTTGCGTGGTTCCCCGTTCACCATATAGTAAAACCATCATGGCACGTGGCGACGTTGAGAGCATCATTGGCCGACTACGCAAGATGAGCGAAGAGGGCCTTAGCAATGTGTTCAACGAAGCGATGGGCAATCAACGTCTGCGCCGCGGGCTGGGGCGCGCGGGCGAGCAATTCATGCACAACAAGGCTTCGTTCGATCGCAACGTGGAGACGGTGCTTGATTTCGTGAATATTCCGTCCAAGAAAGACATCCGCGAGTTGAAGACGCGTCTCGATCATTTGAGCTCGCAGCTCCTGAATTTGAGCATCAAGCTGGATCGCGTGCTGGCCAAGGAGAAGCCCGCGCCGACCAAGCTCCGCGCAAAAAAATAGAGACCGACATCCGCATTCACATCTCATCCCCCGCGCCACCTGCGACCTCTCCTAAGAAGACTATCCCGCGGCGGGCCGAAGATTAGCGCCGATGACCCCCAGGTCGGCCACGCTCCTGGGCTCGTGATCCAGTTCGGGTGACAGCAGAAGCTGCGCCTGCGAAGGCATGACACTGGTGAGCGCCTCGAGCGAGCGAGTTTCGCGCTCTTTCAGGGCGGCCTGGTCGGCCAGGTTGCGTCTGAGTTTGCGCTTCAGCGCAGCGGAAAGTTTTGCGGCGGTGATTTCTTTTGCGTCCGGCAGAGCCGGCATTGCGCGGTTAACGACAATGGCGTTGACCTGAAGGCCGGCCTTCTGGAGTGCTTCCAGGAATTCTCGCGCTTGCGCGATGCGTCCGGTCTCGGGAGTGGTCACCAGCACTAGCGCCGTGTCGTCGGCACGCAGTATCGCGTCCGCCCGTTTGGCACGCTCGGCGAAGCCCTCGTACATTCCTTCGAATCCGTTCACGAACGCCTGCACGTCGGCGAGCAGGTTCAGGCCGGTAACTCGATCGAAGGCGGAGAGGACCGCGCGGGCCGCGAGGTCGACCAATCTGAATTGGCGCAGCAGACCCGCCGGGGCCCCGAGCAAGGTGACGGCGCGCGAGTTGAGCAGATCAAGCAAGCGACGCGGCGCATCGAGGAAGTCCAGGGCCTCAGACGCCGGCGGGGTGTCGAGCACCACCACGTCGGTGTCAGGTTGCGAGACAAGCTCGAGCAATTTTTCCATCGCCATGTAGTCGCCGACCCCGGCCAGCGCGCTGGACAGGTTGCGGTAGATGCGGTTGGAGAGGATCGCGTCGCGGGCGGCCGCCGACGGCGCATGCTCCCGCACGATCGAATCGAAAGTCTCTTTGGGATCGAGTTTGAGAGCCCGAAGTCGCGCGCGCCGGATGGCGCCGGCAGGCGCGGGGCGCAAGGCTTTCAAAGAAACGGTGCGAGGCTCGCTTGCGTTACCGTCAAGACCGAGAGCATCGAGCAAGCGCGGCGCCGGATCGACGGTCATCACGTCGACGGCGCGCCCCCGCGATGCGCCGCCCACCGCAAGCGCGGCGCTGACGGTGGTCTTGCCCACTCCGCCTGGTCCCAGGCATGCGATGAGGCGATACCGCTCGAAATCCAGCGCGCGCGATTTCATTGTGCGACCAGGCCGGCTGTGAGAGCGCGCGCAAGCGCGGAAATTTCTCGCATGCCGATCGCCGCTCGATAGAGCATCGGCAGCTCAAATGTTACGACCCCAGCCTGCTCCAGCTCCCTGCGGGCGGCAATTGCGGCCGCGCGCTCCGCGATGCGCTTGTGCGCGAGCTTGCGGTGTGCGTCGAGCGCACCGAGTCGCTCCAGCTCGTGTTCTTCGAACAGCGCACTGGTGGATCGATTCAAGATTGCCCCGGCCACTTCGATCCGACGCACGCTCTTGAGCGTCTCGGCAGTAGCAAGTGTCTCGCGCACCGACAGGTCCTCGGGGGTGACGGTTATGAGAACGGCGAAACGGTGGGGGTCGGTCAGGAACTCCTGCACGTCATCCGCCAGTCGGCTGAGGGTCCCGACTGGAGCGACGCCCTTGACGCCGCTGGCGACCGCGAGCAGTTCGAGCGCGGTGCCGGTGGCCGGAGCGTCGATGACCACGTATCGATCGTGGAGCGCGGCCTCGCCCGCCATCATCCGGAGTCGCTCCAGCAGCAGGAAAGCCTCGAGGCCGGGAAGTGCGGCCGTTACGTAGCCAAAAGTGCGGCTGCGCAGCATGCGTTTAGAGATTGCTGCCAGCGGCACAAGTCGTTTGATGAAAGAATTCAGTTCCGCCCGCTGACTCAGGGCCACCACTTCCAGCGATTCGGAAAGGCGCGCGGTCTGGTCGTCGCAAATGGCCGCTCCCAGCAGGGCAGCGGCGCCCAAATGACTGCTGAGATCGGCGAGGACCGCGGACCGTCGCTGCGAGAGCGCAACGGCGAGCGCCGCTGCCACGGTGCTCTTGCCCGTGCCGCCCTTGCCGGTAACGAAAAGAACCCGCGGCAGCTGCATCGCTCGACCTTAGCTACGCCAACTCGCTCAGAAAATGCGCGGCGAGTGCGCTAGGATTGACGCTGTGACTCGCAGCCAGGAGAAGGGGGCCGCCTTCGAAAGCATCGTCATCGCGATACCTCCCGCGCGGATTGTCGAATTCAAGGCGATCATCGAATCCTACGACAACCTGGCAACCTTGAGGACTGAAGACCCTCGCCGGCACCATCTCAGGCTCTACTTCGCATCCGATCAGAAGGACACGGTCAATCAACTAATCGAATCGCTTCGCGAACGCTTCGAAATTCGTCCCCTGGTCTAGCGTTCGATGTGCACCGCGAAATCCTTGCCTTCCCAGGTTCCGGTGTCGGTCCACAAAAAGGTGAATCGAATCGGCGCTTGCCACGACTCCGCGACTTCGATGTCGGCGTAACTGAGCCCGATGGGCGTGGGCGTAGCGCGGAGGTCCTGTCGATGCGCCCATTCGTCCCGCGTCCAATGCAGCATGAACGGCCGCTCACATTGGATGCGTAGTGTGGTCGGTACCTTTATCGCGGGGACCCTGCGGCGATGATATTTCCAAATCTCCATCGGGCGGCGTGCGCGCGGGGTGAGGTAGCGCTCCGCAACTTCTGAGATCAGGTCGAAGACCTGCCCGTCCGCGGCGGAGCGGAGCAATTTCACGTACTCGGCATGCGCCCACATCAGGGGAGTTGCGCTTCCGGTCTGCTCACCCTTGACGAGCAGGGCGCCGGGGATGTCCGATTGATCCCACACCTGCTCCGGGAGCAGGCGGGTCGGCGTGGCGAACAATTCCATCGCGCGAATATAAGGGAGCGGATCGCGTCCGGCTGCCAGCTCGTAGTGACCCCGTTCCCCGGTCAGCAACGGCCAAGGTCGCCCGCGGCCCCACCCAACGAACGGGCCGCCATCGTCTCGCTGTCCGTAACCGTCGTGGGTATAACGCCGCCAGCAGGGGCCCTGGGGCAGATCCGCCTTCAAGACCGAATCAACCACTTGCAGCGAACTCTCGATCAAGGGGTCAGCGGGCCGCCGCACGCCGTAGCGCGCGAGTTCGAGAAATCCAGGGTCGACAATTTCCGCGGTTCGAAACTGCCTCGGGGTACCCGGCGGCCGATTGCGAATCTCGACGGGAAAACGATCCGGGTCTTCGTTGGGATGGTCGTCGTTAGCATCGGCGGGAGTGATGCGGACGTAGTGCCGTTGGATTCCTGGAACCAGAAACCCCTGATTGGTCACCGTCCACTGCTCAACGTGGGACTCCAGAAAATCCGCATACTCCTCCAGGTACCGGGCGGTCAGCTCATCGTGACGTTCGCGCGCGTAGCAGGCGCCGCACACCAGCGCCGCGATATTACTGGCGAGGGTCGATGGAGAAAATCCGCTGTTCTCCTCCCAGCGCTCCTGCTGGGTGGCGGGTCCCTGGTGGATGAGGTACTTAGCGCCCGCCCGCACCATCGGATACGGATCGAAATCGAGCAGCGCACCGGCCTTGTGCAGGCGCCATGCCAACATCATCGGGAAGGCAACTTCATCGAGCTGGATCCCCTGCCAATAGGGATCGCCATTGATCCAGAAATTCTGCGAGAAGCCGCCATCCTCGTGCTGCGAACACGCCAGGTAGATCAGCGCCCGCACCGGGGTAGACAAGTCGCCCGACGCCAGCATTCCGGTGGCGCTGTTAACCATGTCGCGCGTCCATACCAGGTGGTATCCGCCCAGGTCTTCGTCACCCTTGGCTTCTCCCCAAGGAATACTCATGGAGGCGATGATTGCACCCGGGTAATTTTTGTCTTCATGCGCGATCAGCAAGTCGTGGCTACGGCTATGAAGTTGGCCGTTATCTTCCGACCATTGGCCCAACGGATGATGGTGGCGGCAGGCCCGATCCCACTGTTCGAGGAAACGGTCGCGATGTGACTCGAAACTGATGGCCAGCGACTGGAACAAGGTGGTGACGGCGCGATGCAAGGTGCGACCAAAGGCCAGACCGATGGTGAATTCGTGCCCGCGGCTCAAGTCGATTTCACCGGTGAGGGCGATATTGCCGTTGGAGGCGGACGCGAATTGGTAGTCGAGCTGGAAATTCTCTGACAGGTCCTGCCATCCGTCGGTGCGTCCCACATATCCGCACGATCTCCGTACGAAGGGCACGGTCGCGGCCAAGGCCAGCCAGTTGCCGTCACGATTGGCGGTCAGAAACTCGCGCCCCACGATGGAAGTGGAATTGCCGTTGTTGCCCCAACCTGCGACCCCCAGGTGCGGGGCCAGCAGCACGTACAGATGCAAGCGCGCGAGAAAGGCGGGGTCTCCTTCCAGCCGAACATGCATCAACACGGTCGGCTGGTGGGGGTCGCAGAGTATGTCCTTGACGATCAGATAGCGCGAGGCGGGATCGCGGTTGATGACCCGCACGGCGAGACCGTGCTCGGAAAGATACGCAGTGGTGGTCTCGAGGTCGCGCCGCTCTTCGTGGAAAAAACTGGTCCCGTCGCTGACCAGCAATTGCAAATCCCGGACCTGCGGCGAATCAGCGGTGGGAAAATAAATTTCGTTGAGAACCCCTTTTGAGCCAGTGAACCAAACGCGGCTGGTGGACGAGTATGCGGTCCCCACCACATCTTTCGCGCTGCGGGTCCATCGCGGTTCGATGCCGGGAGCGCCCGTGGCGCGGGGCGAATCGTGCAGGGTTGCCATGGCGGGTTCCTTTCCTGACGAATCAGGGGGCGACTGCTCAGGTGGCGCTCGGGCCGTCAACCGCGGCGGTTGCGGCCTCCACCTTTTCGCGAGTACGGAATACGTATGAAACGCCGATGCTCAACGCATAGAGAAGCAACAGCGGAATGGCCAGGAGAAACTGGGAGACCATATCGGGCGGGGTGAGCGCCGCGGCCACGATGAAGATGCCGAGGATCGCGTAGCGCAGGTGGTGAATCATCATCTTGTGATCGATGATGCCCAACCGGGTCAGGAACAGCGCGAAAATCGGCATCTCGAAGGTTACCCCAAACGCGAGCAGCAGCTTGGTCGAGAAGGCCAGGTATTCACTGATCCGGATGGTGGGGGTAATGCCGATACTGGCGTACTCGCTCAAAAAAAACGCATAACCGACCCTGAACACGACCGCCCAGCAGAAATAGCCACCCGCCAAAAAGAACAGCGTCGCCGAAATTACAAACGGCCGCGCCAGCCTGCGTTCGGTGGTGTGGAGTCCCGGTGCGATGAACTTCCAGATTTCGTAAAACACCGCGGGACTGGCAATGAACAAACCTGCGATTAGGGCAACCTTGAGCTTGGTGAAGAACGCCTCGCCGACTCCGGTGCCGATCAGCAGGACTTTGCCACGGGAGACTTCGCGAATCGGCCAGGTCAGCGCCGAGAAAATCTGGGCATCGATTGCATAGGCGAGTAGGAAGCCGACCGCAAGCGCGATCGCGGCGCGCAACAGGCGCACGCGCAGTTCCCGCAGATGCTCGACGATCGACATGCGAGCCTCGCCGTTGCCAACCTCGCCCGGCGGCGTTTGGTGTTGGTCGGGCATCTGGGAATCGTCGCTCACGACTGACCCGGAGGTTTGTCACGCGGCTCGGACACGGGAGGAGGGAGCTGACCGCTGCGTGGAGGGTCATCCTCCATGGCCTCGCTCAGCTCGCGCATCACGCTGTTACTTGCAGCGCGCAGTTCGCGCAGTATCCGGGCGGCGGCGCGGATTACTTCCGGCATTCGTTCGGGGCCGAGAACTACCAGGGCGACGGCTAGAATCAGCAGTATTTCCAAAGGGTTCAAAGCAGGATGGCGTCGGATCGATTTGGCGATATATTGTCCCGAATGCTCCTCGGAAAAGCGCGCCGCTGCCGGTCAGATCATCATTATAGCGGATCGTGGAGTCAACGATGCTGAAGACGGCCCTGGTGACCGATCGCGCGTATGCCAGACATTTCGCGGGCCGTTCCCACCCCGAGCGTCCGGAGCGAATCCGCGCCATGATCGACATGACGGACTCGATTAAGCGCCCCGGGCTCCAGCATCGGGTGCCGCGCGAGGCAACCCTTGAGGAGATCGGGCTCTGTCACCAGCCCCAATACGTGCAACTCATGCACGCGACCGGCACGCTCGAGCGGTTCGATTTCGACCCAGACACGCATACCTCGCGAGACTCGTACCGGACCGCGCTGCTCGCGGCGGGCGGCGTCCTCACCGCGGTGGAGGCCGTGATGGATGGAGAGACGGACAACGCGTTTGCGATAGTGCGTCCTCCCGGCCATCACGCGCTGCCCGATCGCGCAATGGGATTCTGTTTTTTCAACAATGTGGCCATCGCCGCCGCGTGGCTGCTCAAACATCGCGGCCTCAGGCGCATAATGATCGTCGATTGGGACGTGCATCACGGAAATGGCACGCAGGCGATGTTTTACGAATCGCCCGAGGTCCTCTACGCGTCGACCCACCAGTATCCGCATTATCCGGGGAGCGGCTCGCTGCACGAGATCGGAGCGGGACGCGGCGAAGGATATACCATCAACGCGCCCATGCCGGCCAATTTTGGCGATGACGAATACCTGCGCTTCTTCGATGACTTCATCTTGCCAATCGGCCGCAAGTTTCGCCCCGAGTTCATCCTGGTTTCGTCGGGATTTGACTGCCATTGGCGCGACCCGTTGGCGCAAATGCGCGTGACCGAAGAAGGGTTTGTCGCGATGGCGCGCCGGGTGAAGAAGTTGGCGGCGGAATGTTGCGGGGGAAAGATGGTGGCCGCCCTGGAAGGCGGCTATGACCTCGAAGCCCTAGTCAATTCCGGACGGGTGGTGCTCGAGGAGCTGGGCCGTTACCCCGACGAACCCATTTACCCCGCGCGCGACGGCGCCGCCGTTATGCCGATCATCCAGCGCGCAGCACGGAACGTCGGCCGGTTCTGGAACCTCGCCTAGGGATGGGTCAGCAACCTCTGTCCGGAGATTCATCGCCGGGTAGGTTCGCCGCACGGCTCGTTGCGGTCGGGGGATCGACGCCGCGCGAGTATCGGCTGCGGGCCGGCAAAACCTCTATTGGTTACGCCAAAGACAACGACATCGTGCTCGATGCCTCCACCGTCTCGCGCTACCACGCGGTGATCCAGCGCCGGATCGGCGGTTATACAGTTACCGATCTCGAGTCGACCAATGGAACGTTTGTCAACGGTCTTCGAATCAAAAACCCTACCGCACTGAAGCGCGGCGACGACGTGCGCTTCGGCGACGCGCGCTTCGCATTTCTGGCTCGCCGCCGGTCCATCATTCAGGAGTTTCGCTCAATTCGCGCCTTCCCGCTCGCTCTTGTCACGGTGTTCCTTTTCGCGATCGGCTTCGGGGTGGTGCGCTATCGGGTGTGGAAGGCTGCGAAGCTGGGGGTGACAAACGGCGTACCAGCGCCGGCCGCGTCCACCGCAAGCAATTCCGTCGGGACGCAATCGGCGGCCTCATCCGCGAGCAGCGAGTCTCCCACTGGCAGCAATGCCCCTTCAGCGACCGAGCCCGAATGGCTTGCGCTGCTTAACTGGTATCGCAAGCTCTCCGGGCTTAAACCCGTGTTCGAAGATTCGAAACTGAGCGCGGGTGATCAGGCGCACGTGCGGTACCTTCTCGCCAACTACTCCGAAGCGCTGCGCAACGGCGCGATGCCGGGGGGCGAAATGCACGAGGAGCGAGACGGTAGCCCTGGGTATAGTCCCGACGGTGCCAAGGCCGGCAAACAAAGCGACGTCGATTTCGTTTACTGGCATGGGCACCAACCTGCGGGGCTGGTGAATTTCGCGATCCTGGACTGGATCAGCGGCGCGTTTCATCGCTTGCCGCTGCTCAATCCGAACCTGCGCCGGGTTGGCTACTACGACTTTTGTGGAGGGGGCATCTGTGTTGCGGCGATGAATGCCATAGGTGGCGCGGACGCAGGCGGCTTGCGTCAATCATTCCCGCGTCCCCTAAAATTTCCTCCCGCCGATGCGGGGATCGACTTGCGAACCTTCGAAAACGAATGGCCCGATCCACTGACCGCGTGTCCGGGCTATGCTGCGCCGACCGGTTTGCCAATTACCTTGACCTTGGGAAGCTTTGTCCCCGCAAAACTTGAACGGTTCAGCGTCGAAAGTGTTTCCCCCGATGGTACGACGAGCAAAGTGGACGCATGTGGATTCGATGCCGCTACCTATGTCAACCCCGAGTCATACGGTCAATCGGCTGGGCGCGAAGTGCTGGCCGCGAACGGGTCGGTAGTGGTAATCCCGCGCCGCCCCCTGACCCGCGGCGCGACCTACTCGGTGCGGATGACCGTCAATGGCCACGAATATGACTGGACCTTCTCGGTGAACATGTAGTCGCCCGCCAGCGGTTGGCTCGGGCAGGTCGTCTTGCACCTCGATTTATAAAGAATCAGGTCCCTGCGCCGTGGGATCTTCTAGAGTGGGTTCGCCTTCACCTGTCGATTCTGCTGTGGAGGACGCGCGCCGCCTCACGGCTCGAAATCCAGTGCGATAACAGTCTGCAGCGGAGCGATCGCATTTTCCGGAACGTCGATTATCAGCTCGCCGACTGGATCCTGATTGAACATCATTTCAGTGACGACTCCGCGTCGGTGGATGCGGAGCTGCTCGCCCGATGCGAGCACGCTAGCCGCCCTGATCTTGCGCAGATGGACTCCGCGGACCGAAATCGTGTCATAGGGGCGCGCGAGCAAGTGCAGATAAACGCGATTCTCACGCCGGGTTGAGGGGCCGTAGAACTGCCAGGGCTCGAGTCCCGGTTGGCTTCCAACGATGCTCTCGCCGCTGCGCGCCATCCAGTCTGCGATCGCGTCGAGCCGCTCGGCTTGCTCCTCGGCCAGGGAGCCGTCTCCACGCGGGCCGACATTGAGCAGCAGCTTTCCGCCCTTGGTGGCAACTTCCGAGAGGGTGTTGATGAGGCGGCGGACCGACTTGTACTGACGGTCGGACGGGTTGTAGCCCCAACTGTTGTTCATCGTCATGCAGGTTTCCCAGGCGCGCGCCGGTACCCGGGCAGGGACCCCCTGCTCGGGGGTGTCGTAGTCGCCGCAGCCGGGCAGTCGGTCGTTGATTACGATTTCCGGCTGCAGTTCGCGAATCATCTTTTCCAGCTCACGCGCCTGCCATTCTTCGGGCGTGCGCTCCCAGCCGCCGTCGAACCACAGCAGATCGATTCTTCCGTAGTTGGTGAGAAGTTCCCGAATCTGCCCGAACATCGAGCTGCGAAAGCGATTCCACTGCGCCTCCGTCCCGCGGCGCCATTGTCCCCATCGATAGGGCTTGTCGCTTTCCGCGAAGGCCGGGTAGTCGGGGTCGTGCCAATCGATCAACGAGAAATAGAGCCCGACGCGAATTCCCTCGGCGCGGAAGGCCTCGACATATTCCCGCACGATGTCGCGCCGAAACGGGCTATGTTCGATCGTGTAGCTGGTGTGGCCCGAGTGGAACATCGCGAATCCGTCGTGATGCTTGCTGGTGAGCACGGCGTATTGCATACCAGCGCGCTTGGCCAAGCGCGCCCATTTTTGCGGATTGAATTTTACCGGGTTAAACGTGCCAGCGGTCGAATGATACTCATCCACCGAAACCGCTTGCCCCTGGGGCAGCACGCCGACGCCCGCGACTAGCGGCCACGAAAGCTCCCATCCGCGCTGACTGCTCGCGCCCCAGTGAATAAACATGCCGAAACGCGCCGCGGTGAACCATTCCTGCATGACCGCGAATTGTGGCGTGCAAAAGTTGTCCTGTCCAACCGAAGTCTCTGAACCGGTTCGGAAGGCACTGGGAGTTGGCTGCGGCTCATGGTATTGGAAAAAGATGTCCGGTGTTGAGCCGGTGGAGGCTGTGAAATGAAAATATCGATGTTCCACCTGATGCCGTATCGTGATCTGCCGGCGGACTTCGAGAAACGCTATAACTCGGTGTGGGTCGATCCTCCCTATTGGGAGCTCGCCGATTCGACCAAGATTGGCCAGTACTACAACTGGACCCTCGATGAACTTATTCACGCCGCGAACCGCGGCATCGACGGCATCTGCGTCAACGAGCATCACCAGAACGCTTACGGATTCATGCCGAATCCCGACCTGATGGGTTCGGTCCTCGCGCGCGCCACCAACGGCACCCACGTCGCCGTGGTGCAGATGGGCTCGACGTTGCCGACCTCAAACCCTCCGATTCGCGTCGCCGAGGAATATTCGATGATTGATTGTATCTCCGGGGGCCGCCTGGTCGCAGGGATGCCGCTCGGCACTTCGCAAGACGTGAATCTTTGCTACGGAATTTCGCCGATCGAACAGCGTGAGCGATATTATGAAGCTCACGACCTGATTCTAAAGGCGTGGACCGCTCGCGAAATTTTCGCGTGGAACGGCAAGTACTTCAAATTGCCGATGGTCAATATCTGGCCGCGCCCGATACAGAAGCCGTTTCCGCCGGTGTGGATCCCCGGCAGCGGGAGCCTCAGCACGTGGGATTTTTCTGCACGTAACGACCACTGCTACTGCTTCCTCTCTTACTGGGGCAACAACTTTGGCAAGCGCGTGATGGACGGCTGGTGGGATTTCGTCGCGAAGGGTAACCACGATCCGAATCCCTTCCGCGCCGGGTTCCTGCAGCTGGTCGCGGTCTCCGAAACCGACGCGAGCGCAGAAAAGGAGTACTACCCGCACATCCGTTACTTCTACGACAAGTGCTTGCACATTCAGCCCGAATATTTTCCCGTCGCGGGCAACCAGGATTACAAGAGCCTGGTTAACAGCGTCACCAAGCTGAACCCGCAGATGTTCGACTTGATGAACAAGATTCCGACCTGGGGTTACAAGGACTTCGTCGAGAATCAGTTTGTTATCGCGGGCAGCCCGGCGACCGTGCGCCAGCAGCTGATGGAGGCCGTGAAGAAGCTCCGGGTCGGAAACCTGATGGTGCTGCTGCACATCGGTTCGATGCCGCACGACCTTACCATCAAAAATATCGATCTGTTTTGCCGGGAAGTCATGCCGCACTTCTGCGATGTGTGGGAAGACCAATGGGAGAACAAGTGGTGGCCGGAAAAGCTGCGCGCCCGGCCTAACGGCAAGGGCGCTTCCGCCCGCGCATAGGTTGCGGCACCGAAGACTGGCAAATCCCGCGCGGCCGGCACCAAGGCGGCCGCGCGCATCCCCTTGAATCCAGAATCCAGGAAGGCTGCGAAAAGATGGCGGCGAGCAAGGAACAAACGGTAAGCGTGTGGGGCGACAAGGTACATCCCTCGGTCAAAATTTCGGGCGGTGGTGCGCCGCTGGTCTATCTGCACGGCGGATACGGCCTCATCGAGACCGAACTCGTCGATGAGCTGGCGAAGAATTTTACCGTTTACGCGGTGCCCCATCCCGGCCTCACCCCCGGCGACGAGGACGCGATCAAAGCGCTTGATGATTTCTGGGACCTCGTTCTCTACTACTATGACTTGTTCGACAAGCTCGGACTCAAGTCGCCCGCGGTGGTGGGGCATTCTTTCGGCGGAATGGTCGCGGCCGAAGTGGCCGCCACCGACCCCACGCGGGTCAGCAAGCTGGTGTTGATCAATTCACTGGGACTGTGGCTCGATGAGCGGCCCATTCGGAATTATATCGTTACGGCACAAACCGAACTGCCGGGTTTGCTATTCCACGATCCCCACCATCCCGCGCAGAAGCGAATCATCCTCAACCCCGAAGACCAGGAAGGGTTCATCCGCATCTCCTGGGCGCTCGGCTGTACCGGCAAATTCTACTGGCCGATTCCCGATAAGGGACTCAAGAAACGCCTGCATCGGATCACGGCGCCCACGCTGCTGCTGTGGGGTAACCATGACAAGCTGCTGGCGCCCGCGTACGGGGAGGAATTCAAGAAGGGCATACCCGACGCCAAGTTGGAAATCATCGACGGCGCGCACATGATGCCACTTGAGGCTCCGGCGAGGGTCGCGGCGGTGGTTACTGCGTTCCTGAAATGAAAGCGAGGCGAGGCTGAGCCCGAAAGGGCCAGTTACTGTGCTTGAGCGGAAGGGGAACGGACGAACCTCGCCTCCAAGTCCGTTGAGCTGAACCCTTGCACCTTCGCGTTGCGTCGAATACTTCCATTAGACTTGTTGGCATCGACCCCAAGAGCACAGTAGTGAAGCTTTCCAGACATTCCTGGGTGGTGACGATCCTCGCGGTTCTGGCGATCGCCTCCGCCTGCAATGGCTCAAGCTCGGATGGTTTACCCGTGAGAAATACCGGACATTACGCGATCGTCGAGACGGACCGGGGCACCTTTGTGATGGAACTCTATCCCAAAGTCGCGCCCAAAACCGTCGAGAACTTTGAAACCCTGGTCAAAAAGGGCTTCTACAACGGCCTCACCTTCCACCGCGTGGTACCCGACTTCGTGGTGCAGGGCGGTGACCCGGACGGCACCGGAATGGGTGGTCCCGGTTACACGGTTCCCGCCGAAATCGACAAGAACGAACATCATCTGCGGGGGAGTGTTGCGACCGCGCGCACCGGCGACGAAGTGAATCCCAAACGGGAATCCTCGGGCAGCCAATTCTACATTTGCATGAAGCCGCAGCCGGGCCTTGACGGCGACTATACGATCTTTGGCGGCGTGATTAAGGGAATGGATGTGGTCGACCAGATTCAGAAGGGCGATCACATGAAGAAAATCACGCTCGCAACGGAGCCGCCCAAGTAGAATCAAGTGATGGCATCCGGAAGCGGGCACCCCTCGGGGCCCTACTTCAGCGTAGACCTTCATCTTCACACCAACCGCGGCAGTTCGGATTCGAACCTGGCGCCGGGTGATCTGGTCGCGCGCGCGGGCGCGATTGGGATCGGCGCGGTGTGCATCACCGAGCACGACACTATGTGGGAACCGCGCGAGATGGACCTGCTGGGCAACGAGTCCGGGGTGGTGTTCCTGCGCGGCATGGAGGTAACCACCGACATGGGGCACATCGGGGTGTTCGGCCTCGATCGCTACGTGGGTGGAATCTACAAGCTCTCGGAGCTGCGCAAGGTGGTGGATGCGGCCGGCGGAATCCTGGTCGCAAACCATCCGTTTCGCTACAAGCTCGACCCGCGCTTTTCCTTCATCAATCCCGACGGCGAACCGATCGATCCCGATCGTCCCGACCGCGCCGCCAAGCTGGCAATCTTTGAGTTTGTCCATGCGATCGAGGTGCTGAACGGCGCCTGCTCCGAGGAGGAGAATGTGTTCGCGCTGCGGGTGGCGCGTCACCTTAAGAAGCCGGAGGTTGCGGGGTCCGACTCCCATTCCGCGGGTTCCATCGGCTGTGTAAGTACCCTGCTCGACGCGCCGGTACATGATGAACGCGGGCTCATCGAAGCGATCAAAGGCGGCAGGTGCAGAGCGGGCCGCGGTCTCCTGCAGAATGCACTTGCTATTTTCGAGCTGCCTTGAACCACAACCGGCCGGAAAATCCCTGACTTTCGCAGAACCTGGGCTTGCGGGGGTGCGGAAGCGCTCAAATCTGCGGATTTCTCCCCTCTTCCGTTGTGACAGCGGGAAGTGGTGCGGTAAAATTCTCGCGCACTCGGGTCTTGAATCACGCTTATGGCAACCAATCGCGACCGTCTTGCGCTCATCGAGGAGATCTCCACGATCGCCGGCGAGGCGCACGCGGATCTGCGCGAGGCTCTGGACCAGATCGCCGCAGCGATCGCCGACGGGATGCAGGCAGAGGTCTGTTCGCTCTACCTGTTTGACGCGCAGCGCGAACGTCTGGTGCTGCGTGCGACCGTGGGACTCGACCGGGAGTCGGTCGGGAGAGTTTCGATGCGCCCCACCGAGGGACTGGTGGGATTGGTCATCGAAAAGGATGAAGCGGTAGCGGTCGCGGACGCGATCAGCCACCAGCGCTACAAATATTTCCCCGAAACCGGCGAAGAGCGTTATCACACCTTTCTCGGCGTCCCGGTGCAGGAGGGCCGACAAAAACCGCTTGGCGTGCTGGTCGCGCAGACCCTCGCGCGCCGCAAGTTCTCGCGCACCGAGGTCACCCTGCTACGTACCGCGGCGAGCCAAATCGCTCACGTTCTCTCCCACTTTCGGCTGCGCGAAACACTCGCGACCAAGGAGAAGGAACGCGAGGAATATCGGCGCCGGATGATTGAGGCGAACCGCCAGCTCAAGGACTACGAGAAGGTCGGCGGCAAGACCCGAGTCAAAGCTCCTAGCAAGGTGCGCCGGCCCCGCCTGGTGGGACTTCCGGCAGCGCCTGGGTTTGCGCAGGGTATCGCACATGTAGTCGGCACTTTTCTGAGCACCATCGAACGCAATCAGCGCAACCGCGACATCAAGGGCGAGTTGAAGCGGATCAACGACGCGGTCGAACGATCGCGCGTCGAGCTGGTGGCGCTCAAGGCCCGCATGGAACCCCTCATGCCAGAGGCGGACCTGCAGATCTTTGATGGCCACCGTCTGATTCTTGAAGACGACGAGTTCATCGGGCGGGTCCGCGATACGATCGAGAAAGGCTACGCGGCCG
The DNA here is from genome assembly GCA_036495685.1 of Candidatus Binataceae bacterium. Lineage (NCBI taxonomy): Bacteria > Candidatus Binatota > Binatia (SeqCode) > Binatales (SeqCode) > Binataceae (SeqCode) > Binataceae bacterium (SeqCode). The sequence continues at coordinate 32,246 of DASXMJ010000036.1, forward strand.
AGAGCGCGCTGTTTCGGGTCATCGATGAACTCAGTGCGCAGATGCTTGCGGTCGCCGACGGCTACCTGCGCGAGCGGGCGACCGACTTCCGCGACGTGGGGCATCGCGTGTTGCGCCATCTGCGCCAGGAAGATCGGCGGGGCGCCTTCAGCAGGCCAACCGTCCTGGTGGCGGAAGAGCTGACGCTCTCGCAGCTCACGCTGGTCTCGCACGAAAATCTCGCCGGAATTGCGCTGCAATCCGGAGGGGTTACTTCCCATGCCGCCATCCTTGCGCGGTCGTTTGAAATTCCCACGGTGGTCGGGGTCGAGCACCTGATGGAGTCGGTTAGCGAGGGAGACCATCTGGTGCTCGACGGCAACTCGGGCCTGGTCTACGTGAATCCAGGCAGCGAGATCGAGAAAGACTATCTGAGCCTGAGCAAGCGCTACGAAGCCTTCAAGCGCGAACTGATGGAGGCGGACCACGAACCGGGCGGCACTCGCGACGGGCATCGCGTGATGATGCTCGCGAATATCGCGCTGCTGGCCGATGTGCACCTCGCGCTGCGTTACGGAGCGGAAGGCATCGGCCTGCTGCGGTCCGAATTTTCATTTCTTACCTACGAGGACTTTCCGGACGAGAATCAGCAGCTCGAGCTCTACAACCGGATGCTCAAGGAAGTCGGCAAGCGCCCGGTCACCATCCGCACGCTGGACATCGGCGCCGACAAATACCCGCCCTATATGCGAGTGCCGCGCGAAGAGAATCCATTCTTGGGATGGCGCTCGATTCGCATCTCGCTGGAAATGCCGGGACTGTTCAAGGTGCAACTCCGCGCGATCCTGCGCGCTGCGGCGAAATACAACGTGCGGATCCTGTTTCCGATGATCTCCAGCCTCGAAGAGCTGCGCCGGGCCAAAGAGCTGCTCGCCGAGTCCAAAGCCGAGCTTTACAAGGAAGGGCTCGAGCACAATCCCGACATCGAGGTTGGCATCATGGTCGAGGTGCCGTCCGCGGTTTGGCTGGCGCCGCGGCTCGCGCGCGAGGTGGATTTTTTCTCGGTGGGGACCAACGACCTGATC
>DASXMJ010000037.1 GCA_036495685.1 Candidatus Binataceae bacterium
CGTCAGCACAATCAGGAAATTCAAGCGCTTGAACGGCAGCGTCTCGAACAGCAACAGGAGCTCGCGCGCCAGCACACCGAGCAGCTCCAGGCCATGCAGAACCGGCACAGCGAGCAATTGAATGCGCTCGAACGTGCGCACGCGCAAAACCATCATGAGCAGATCAACACCGAAGAGCAGCACGCTCAGCAGGTTGCTGCGATGCACCAAAGGCACAACGCGGAAATGCAGAACTTCGAGCAGCAGCGCGTCAGACAGGAGGAAAACAACGCACGTGCCCATATGATGCAGCAACAACTCCAGCAGCGCCACGCCCAACAGCAGCAAGCGCTCGAGCGCTACCATCAGCAGCAGGTCCACGCGTTCCATCCGGCCCCGGCGGGCGGCGGGGGAGGCCACGGCGGAGGTGGCCACGGCCCACCCAACCCGGGCGGAGGCGGCGGCGGCCAGCGGCGGTATTGAGACCATTCCGCATGAGGGCGGCGACTCGTCTTTCTCGTCCCCGCCGCAAAAGCAATGTATTGACTGCTTGCCGCAACGGGGTAGTGTCATCTACGGCTCAGGTCGGGAAAGCCGGTTCAAAGCCGGCGCTGCCCCGCAACTGTGGGGAGCAGAGCGACGACGGCTGCTCCAAGCCAGACTACCGACCGAGTCGATGGAGCCGATTGGACCTTCGCGGGTGAGGGAGGCTTCGGGCGCGTGCGCATTCACCTTCCTATCGCACGCGGACCTGCCGCCCCTTTCCCGACGAGAAAGGCAGCGGGTTGGTAAAAGGCGGACATCGTAGACTCACACCCGTTCGCGTCGCGTCGAATGAGGACACTCATTCGGTGCTGGGGTGGCAACCCTGTCTCCCTGATAGGTGACCCAGTCTTTGCCGTTACCGGGAGTGAACGAGGTGCCACCGGAAGTGAGCCGTGTAAATTCCGCGGCGAATTCGCGACGCCATTTTGTGTCCTTGGCAGCATCGATTCTTGCTCACGCAGCCCTAATCGCGTTGATCCTCTATTCTGCTCCCCGCCTAAGCGGAGGGGGCCACGACTGGGTGCTCGCCTACCTGGTCGAGGTCGGGCCTGGGAACGGCGGGACCGCAGGTGGGGCAAAAGGACTGCCCGCCATCAAAATCGAACCGGCGTCGATACCGGAAGCGCCGATACGCTCCGCTCTCTCCGGCGACGCCGTTGCATCGAAGCTCCTCGACGTTGACGTCCGCGACGAAATCCGGACCTTGCCTCGCCCGGGCGTGATGGCGAGTCTCAGCGCAGGCGACCTTCGTCCATTCGGCCGCAAGAGCGCGGAGCGCGGCCCATCATCGCAGCATCGTGGATCCGCATCCGCCGGAGGCTCTGGTGAGGGTTCCGGGAACGGCGACACTATTAGCGATGGACTCGGCGGCGCCGGCATTCGAATCGCCCATGCGGACTACGGCGCCAACCCCGCGCCGATGTATCCGGCCCGCTCGCGCCAGCGCGCAGAACAGGGCACCGTGACGCTGCACGTGCTGGTTGCTATCGACGGCTCCGTGGAGCGAATCGAAATTGCTGAATCATCAGGCTTCGCTGACCTCGATCGGTCCGCCCTTGACACCGTGAGTAAACGCTGGCGCTTCGTCCCAGCCAAACGCAACGACGGACACCCGGTGGAAAGCTGGGTCTTGGTCCCGATCCGCTTCGCGCTCCGCTGAAGCCCTCCCAATAGGCTTGTCCAATGAGAGCGCAACGGTGTCCGCGCACCTCGGGCTCCAGGTCGAGAGTTCGGTCAAAGCGTCACCTCGAGCTCGAGGTCTCACCCCGCCTATGCGTGTGAGATCCTTCGGACGGGTATACGACAGAGATAGGTTGAGACTGTACGGATGGGTGTGCCACCGTCCTCCGCTCTCGGGCCCAATTTTTAATGCACGGGCAGCGTGGTATAAGCCGACCAGGGAACGGGGGTGTTACGAAAATGACCGACAAACCAAGTGCTTACAGGATTTTCGCCATCGCCCTTCTGTTGACCGCTTTCCTGGGTCCGGCGAGCGCGAATGCGATCGAAGTCAAGAAGGAGCTCAACGTGGGCGGTGGGGGCGCCCAGCGAGGGGGGCCCGCGCAAAGCGGACCAGCGCCGAAAAATCCATTGAGTCAGGCCCAGCAAAAGGCACTCTTCGATGCGGTCGCTAACGATTCCGACCAGTTTCTCGCCCAGGAAAGCGAGAAGAAATCGTCCGGCCAGCCGTATGTGGACCTTGAGAAGGCCGCTTTCAGCTACATGCCAAAAGGCAGCGACGCCGTAGAAGCGAAGCTCACCGGCTCCGAGTACAAGCCAAAGAAGAGCGATCCGACTAAAGGCACTCCGACCGGGAAGAAGAAAGCATTGGTGTTTGACTACAAGTTCGAAGGCACCAAGTTTACCAGCAGCGAACCGGCCAAGTGGGAAGATGTAGAGTCCGGGAGCGACAAGGAGAAAGCGGCGAACAAGTAATTCGCGGGCGTGGTTCCGTGCGATATCACGCAAAACCCGCTGCCCGTTGAATCGCGGGCGAGCGGCGGCGTGGAGAACGACGGCTCGTCTGCGCTCCCGTCAATCGCAGAGTCCGGTCGAGACTGTAGCGATCCACCGGGCGAGAAGAAGGCGTCGGCCCGGGGGCCGTTGGTGCCGCGCATCCCGGCGGTGTGGAGCGAAAGCCAGCAGACCGATCGACCGACATGAAAAAAAAACTCCAGGACGATCTTAAGGGCGCGATGAAAAGCGGCGATACTCGGCGCACGATGGCGATTCGCGGATTGCTAGCGGAGATAACCCGCGTCGAAAAGGACGCCCGCCGCGAAGCCAACGAGGCGGAGATCACGCAGGTCATCAAACGCGAGCGAGCCCGCCGCGAAGAGGCGCTCGGCTTTGCCCGGCAAGCGAATCGCGCCGACTTGATCGGGCAGAACGAAACCGAAGCCAAAATTCTCTCGGGATACCTGCCCGCCGAGGTCTCCGCCGAAGAACTCCGCGCCACGATCGCCGAAGCCATCGCCGGCGGCGCTGCCCAGATGGGCCCGCTGATGAAGGCGTTGCGTGACCAGTTCGGTGCTCGCCTCGATGGCAAAGTCGCAAGCGAACTCGCCAGAGAAGCTTTGTCGAAGAAGGGAGAGTGATCCTCGAACTGTGCACCGTGTACAGCCAGGAAATCCGGGGATTAGTTGCCTTTTTATTATTGACGCACCGCCGCGTTTCCCGGTAGCAGTCATGACGCACACGAGGTCCGCGAGGTAAGTAAGAATGTCGATTGATTTCACAATGCCCGAGCAGGTACTCGAGCTTCGCGACCAGATGCGGGCATTTATCCAGGAAGAGATCGAGCCGGCTGAATCTCAGATGCAGAAAACCGGCCAATGGCGCGAGGGAATCATCGAGCTGCGCCGCAAGGCCCGCCAAAGAGGTCTCTGGCTCCCACACATGCCGCCGGAATTCGGCGGGCTCGGCCTCGGGCCGCTGGGGATCGCGATGATCTCCGCCGAATGCGGCCGCAATCGCCTCGCGCCGTTCATCGTGAATTGCCAGGCGCCCGATGAAGGCAACATGCACACGTTGCTGCACTTCGCCACTCCCGCGCAAAAGGAGAAGTATCTGCGTCCGCTGTGTGAAGGCCGCGTGCGCTCGTGCTTCGCGATGACCGAGCCCGAGGTGGCGGGCTCCGACCCGACTCAGATTCAGACCCATGCCGAAAAGCAGGGTGACAATTGGGTAATCAACGGACACAAATGGTTTATCTCAGGCGCGCATGGCGCTAAGTTCGCCATAGTGATCGCGCGTACCGATCCAGAGGCGGAACCGCCACAGGCGCGCAATTCTGCCTTCATCGTCGATCTGCCCAACCCGGGTTTCGAAATCGTCCGCGACATCGACACGATGGCCGGCAGGGGCAATCATTGCGAGATTCGTTTCAAGAATTGCATCGTGCCTGCCGATTCGATGCTAGGTCCGCGCGGGCAGGGCCACACTCTGGGTCAAGTGCGGCTGGGACCGGCACGGCTTGCGCATTGCATGCGCTGGATCGGTAACGCGGAAGTCGCGCTCGAGATGATGCTCAAGCGCGCGATGGAGCGTCAGGTGCAGGGTGGCAAACTGATCGACAAGCAGGCCATTCAATTCAAGATTTCCGAGTCGGTCATGGAGCTCTACCAGAGCAAGCTCATGGTCCTGCATAGCGCCTATCTGATCGAGAACAAGCTCCCGTTCCGGCAGGAAGTCTCGATGGCGAAGCATCACGTCGCCAATACCCTGTGGCGTATCGTGGACCGCGCGATTCAGATTCACGGTGCTCTGGGCTACTCGACCGACACGCCGCTGGAGTCGATGCTGCGTCACGCACGTTCGGCCCGGCTGGTCGATGGAGCCGACGAGGTGCACCTGACCCAAATCGCGCGCCACACGATTGAAGCATACAAGCGCGACGGGAGCACCCGAGCGGCAACCGGCGGGGCGGATTTGCTGTGAGAGAGGGTCGCAGGAGGATCAACCCGGACACTGGGTCAACCGGTCTTTGCCGAGAGTTCATCCGGTCCCCGCAAGCCCGGGTATATACCAACAGGGTCGCGTCACCCTGCACGCGTGCCTGCACACGCTAAGAGCAACCACATGGCCAAAGTCGAACCATTTTCTATCAAGATACGCGACGAGGTCCTTGCCGATCTCAAAGCTCGGCTCGACCAAACGCGCTTTCCGGACGAAGTGCCCGATACTGCCTGGGAATACGGAACCAACCTCGCCTATCTGCGCGAGCTCGTCGACTACTGGCGCACACGATACGACTGGCGCAAGCACGAAAAGCATCTGAACAGCCTGCGTCATTTTCGCACCGAGATCACAGACCTCGATCTGCACTTCATCCACGAAGAAGGACGCGGCCCCAATCCCAAGCCACTGCTTCTCATCCACGGCTGGCCCGGGTCGGTCTATGAGTTTATGGAAATCATCCCGATGCTCACTGACCCCGCCGCGCACGGCGGTGAGGCGAGCGACTCATTCACCGTAGTTGCGCCATCGCTTCCCGGCTATGGTTTTTCCGGCCACGCGAAGGCGCGCGCAATGAACATCCAGGCGATTGCCGACATCTTCTTCAAGCTCATGACCGAAACGCTTGGCTTCCCGCGCTTCGCGGTGCAAGGCGGTGATTGGGGTTCCGTGATCACCGCGCGGATAGGCGAGGCCTACCCGTCGTATCTCTATGGCATTCACCTCAACATGATTCCGGTCGGCCCCACCGAGGGCCGTAACGCCCCCGAGCTGACGCCGGAAGAAAAAGTCTTTCTCGGCGAAATGGAAAAGTTCCGTACCGCTGAGACCGGCTACCAATGGATCCAGGGAACCAAGCCGCAGACGCTCGCCTATGGTCTCAACGACTCGCCTGCCGGCCTTGCCGCATGGATCGTCGAGAAGTTCCGTACCTGGAGCGATTGCCACGGCAACCTCGAGTCGCGCTTCACCAAGGATCAGTTGCTCACCAACGTCATGATCTATTGGATTACCGGGTCGATTAATTCATCGACCCGGCTTTACTACGAGGCGCGCCACCATCCCTGGCGCCTTAAGCCCGGCACCCGCATCCAAACGCCGGCCGCTGTCGCACTGTTCCCCGGCGAGCTGGCCCGTCCGCCGCGGCACTGGGCGGAACGCGTCCTGAATGTGCAGCGCTGGACTCCGATGGCGAGGGGAGGCCATTTCGCTGCCATGGAGGAACCCAGGCTTCTCGCCGAAGACATCCGCGCCTTTTTCAGGGAGCAGAACTAGAAAGAAATCGCCGATTTCGCAGATTGTGCAGATTTCCCAATCCGTGAATTCTTCGTAATCTGAGGATCGAGATGGAGGCGCCCGCCAAAACCCTCCTCACTAACGCGAATCTGGTGCTCGACGGATTCCCGGACCTGCAGAAGTCTTTCGAGGTTCTCATCGAGGGGAATCGGATAGCGTCGGTTTCCAAAACTCCGCTGGCGCGCGAAGGCGCGCGGGTTATCGATGTCGGCGGCCGTACCCTGATGCCGGGTCTAATCGATGCGCACGCACACATCACCGGCTTGTCCCTGAGCCCCAAGAACAGCAACTATTCGGCGCAACAAATCGCCGATGCCGCCGCCCACTATCTCAAAGCCAGCCTGATGGACGGGTTTACCTCGCTGCGGGAAGCCGGCGGAGCCGATCACACCGTCGCGCGCCTGTTGAATGAGGGCAACCTGATTGGTCCACGCCTCTTCTATTCAGGGCGCGCACTGACCCAGACCGGTGGCGGGGCCGACTTCCGGACTCCCGATGAGGTCACTGACCCCTGCGGACAACCGGGACCGTTTTCGGTGATGTCGATAATCGCCGATGGAATCGATCAGGTGCGCAGGGCGGCTCGCGAAGAGCTGCGGCGCGGTGCCTCACAGATAAAAGTATTCGCCTCGGGCGGCGTGGTGTTTCCTTCGGAAGCTCACGCCACGCTTTACGAATACTCGATGGACGAGTTGCGCGCGATTGTCGAAGAGGCGAATGCCCGCGGCACCTACGTAATGGCACACGCCTACACCGACGATGCCGTCCGCCGCTGTCTCGAAGCGGGCGTGCGATCAATCGAGCACGCCAACTTCGTCAGCGAAGCCACGGTCGAACGGATGGCCCGCGCGCGCGCCTTTCTCGACCCCACCTTTATATCGCTCGTGCAGCGAATCGAATCGGCGCCCGAGACCAGACTCTCCCCAGGCATTGTGAACAATCTTGAGGCGACGGTCGCGAGGGGCCATCAGGTTTACCGATGGGCGAAACGCTATGGGGTTCCTATCGCCATGGGAACCGATTTATGGGGACCCGAAGCCCAGCACTGCCAGGTCCGCGAATTTACAATGCGAATCGACCTCGACGAACCGGCGAATATCGTCCGGTCCGCTACCCGCATCAACGCCGACCTTCTGAATCAAACCGGGAACCTTGGAGTTGTGGCCGAGGGAGCCTACGCCGACCTGCTGGCAGTCGACGGCAACCCGCTGGTCGACCTAAGAGTCCTGACCAATCCCGGAAAAAACCTCAGACTAATAATGAAGGACGGAATCATCTACAAAAACGAGCTGTGATCAGGCTGCAGAAGCAATCGGATTTCGCGGATTCAGCACCGCTGGACCGATGGCGCCGCCGGCAAGCTTGGTCGTGGTAATCTTCCGATGAGAGCAGGCGAAAGACGCGGCCCTTGCAACAATGCTCATGTGCATCGCAATCTGAGGGGTTCCGCTAGTACGGTAGGAGGAAATAGACGCTCCCCACTTGTTTCTGTCGCTGGTCTGGGAATGGGAGACTGGGCGACTTGCGGGTCAGGGCTAGCTGACCAGCGGCCTGGCGTGACGGTTATCTTGCTGCGGTGGGCCCTTCGTATTTCTCCAGGTCGCCATACAGCTTATCCACCTCGCGTCCCAGCCTCTCGTACTTGGCGATCAGCTGGTCTGCGTCTTTTCGTGCCAGATAGAAATTGGGATCGTTCATTTCCTGGGCCAGCGCGGCGCGCTCGCTCTCCTTCTTCTCGATGTCAGCCTCGATTCGCGAGCGCTCCTTGGCCGCGTGTTCTGAACGCCGCTTCTGCTCGCGCTCTCGCTCGCGATCGGGCGAGACTTGCCCGCGCCCCTCGCGCTGCAGCGCGGCGGGTGGCGGCTTAGACGGCGTTCCGTTCGCAACCGCCGCCGCGCGCACTTCCATCTCCGCTTTCTTGGCAAGGTAGTCATCGTAGTTGCCGAGGTAGCGAATCGCGTGGCCCTGACCAACCTCGATGACTTCGGTAACCAGCTCATTTAGCACGTGCCGGTCATGACTCACGATAATTACGGTGCCGAGGAAACGGCGCAGGGCTTCCAGGAGCGTGTCCTTGGCGATGATATCCAGGTTGTTGGTCGGCTCGTCCAGCAGCAGGCAGTTGTTGCGTTGCGCGAGCACTTTGGCCAACGCCAGACGGGCTCGCTCGCCGCCCGACAGTACCCCGGCACGTTTCTCGACCTCGTCACCAGAAAAGAGCAGCGCACCAAGCAGGCCGCGGATCTCGGGCGTCCTCATAGCCTCGGCGTGGTCGCTGAGTTCCTTGAAGACGGTGTTGTCGTAGTTGAGCGACTCCGCAAGGTTCTGCGCGAAGTACCCCGCGACCACCTTGTCACCCACGACTAGTTGACCGCCAGTCAGCGGCTCAATTCCCGCCATCAGTTTCATCAGCGTCGACTTCCCGGCGCCGTTGGGTCCGACCAGGGCCACTTTCTGCCCGCGTTCGATTACCAGGTCGACGCCGTCGTAAACCACGAGCTCGCCGTAGCGCTTTGCGATCTCGCGTAGCTCGAATACGCGCCGCGCACCGCGTTGGCATGCTGGAAAGTTAATCGCCGGAGGTTTTTCGGCTCCCACCGGCGGCTTAAGTCGGTCCAGTTTCTCGAGTTGCCTGATTCGGCTCTGCACCAGGGCGGCTTTGCTCTTTTGATAGCGGAAGCGGCTGATAAACGCCTCCAGGTGGTCGATTTCCACCCGCTGTTTTTCGTAGGCGGACATCTCGAGCTGAAAGCGTTCTTCGCGCTGAACCAGATAGCGCGAGTAGTTGCCCTGGTATTCGGTCAGTTTGCCGCGCGCGACTTCTACCGTCCGGGACGTCACACGGTCGAGAAAGTAACGGTCGTGCGAAACGAGGATTATTCCGCCGGTGTACGACTGCAGAAAATCTTCCAGCCAGTTGCGGGCCTCGATATCCAGATGGTTGGTCGGTTCGTCGAGCATCAAGAAATCGGGCGCGTCGAGCAGCAACTTCGCCAGCGCAATCCGCATCCGGATGCCGCCCGAGAATTCGGCGACCTCGCGAGTCAGATCCTCCTCTTTGAACCCCAGCCCGAACAGCACGGCGGTCGCGCGGCTCTCGGCGCTGTAGAAATCGTGGCGTTCCAGCTCGTGCAGGATGTCGCCCAGCTCGGACAGGGCGGAATCGTGCAGTGGCCCCGAGTGCTCACGTGCTAGTATCTCCTCGACTTCGCGGCGGCGGCGATCTAGCACCTGCACGCGGTCGAGCGCCGAAAGCGTTTCCGCGAGTACATCGCGCCCGCCCATCTCCGGGGCGTCCTGGGCCAGGTAGCCGACCCGTGTCTTCTGCGGGCGGGCGATTCGCCCGGAATCGGGGGTGGACACCTCGGCAATCAGACGTAACAGGGTCGACTTACCGGCGCCATTAAGTCCGACCAGGCCGACTCGTGCGTCGTCATTCATCGACCAGGTCACTTGGTCAAGAATGATTCGAGCACCGAACGACTTGGTAAGGTTGTCTAACGCAAGCATGAACGAAACTGAGATCGTACCAGTCAGAGTCCCTCCTAGAAAGGCGGCGCACGGAGCGGCTCAATGCGACGCAACCCGACCCCAGAATCATCGGGGCTGGTTGGCAACTAGATAATCAGTCACGCCGCCCGCGTGAGTTGAGGGTTGCGCAATAGTAAAATGGAAACCGACGGAGGGCTGTGACGATGCCGGCAGTGCGCGATGGCGATCGCGTGGTAATAATCGACAGGCGCCTGTTCCGCGACGACAACACCCGAATCTTCGTCGGTGTCGTCGAAGAATGCGACGGCCGCGTAATCCGCGCGCGCGGCTTTGGCTATCATGTGAACCCTTATGAAGTCGCTGGGATGGAACGCCGCGGTGAGGAGCGAGTGCGCATCTTAGCCATCGACGCGGGCGATACCATTTTCCTGCTCCCGCGCGATCAAGACATCGGTCGGCTCCAGCTGAGACGCTCACCCAAGGCGATGAGTCTGACCGACGGCAAATTCGCTATGGACCTGAGCGACTTCCTGTTGAAGTCCTGAACACCGCCGCTGCGAGCGGCCTGTGCAGGGCCTGGGCCGTGGTCTGCTTACCTCTACTGGCGAGCAGGGGGCGAACGGAGCGCCGCAGATCAGTGCGCCTGCCGTAGCGCTCAGAGGACCGATTCCACGAACTCGATGATAGCTTCTGCGGTACCGGTGGGATTATCCAGCGACACATGATGGAAGGCGCGGGGAATTTCCTTGAAGGTCGAATATCGGATCTTCCGATGCATCCGGCGCGCCTGCCTCGCCCTTACCAGCGTGCTCTCCGCGCCGCGCAGAATCAGCACCGGTATTTTCAGTTTCTTGATCTGCGGCTTGCGCGTTCTGCCTTCGAACTTACGCCATGAGCGGGTGTTCGGGTCGAGCCGAAACGCCCACCAGCCATTTGGCAATTGCTCGGAGCCCAGCAGCGCGAGCCTCTCCAGATCCGGTTTGGTGAGATAGGTTCCCGGGGGTTGGAGCCTGAACTTTCGTTTGATCGCCTCGGCCGAATCCAGCTGCGGCCGCGCCCCTCCCCGCGCCTTGCGCCGCCACCGCCACATCAATCTGCGCAGTAACGGGGGTGGGCCGTGCGGCGCATCGACCACGATTAGCGCCTCGAGCTTGTCGGGGTACGTGGTCGCGAACCATTGTGCAACCGCGCCGCCCATGGAATGACCGACCAGGATTGTGCGCGTGCCAAGATGATCGATCACGCCGCCCACGTCGTGCAGGTACCATTGCGGACCGTAGTGGGGCGGATTGGCCCACGCGCTGCGTCCATGCCCGCGAAAATCCAGAGCGATAACGCGCCCATACGGCACGAGCAAGGGCGCGACCGCGTCCCACCAATGCACGTGCGCAGCGCCCCCGTGAAGCAGAAGAAAAGTGTGTTTGCCCGGGTCTCCGCCCCAGTCCAGGTAGTGAAGCTTGACGCCGTCGACTTCAATGAACCGGCTGGTCGGCTCCGGCCACGCGGTAGCCGCTTGCTGATGCGTCATCGCGGTTATCCTATGCGAGCCCGGCAGCCGAGCATAGCTTGGCATACGCTGGCAGCGGAGCTGCGGTGCGTGGTAACACCAATCAAAATCGCCCTCGCGCGATCATCGGAGATGAGCAGCGATGAGCCTGAGACTCGAAGGAAAGAATGCACTGATCACTGGCGGCGCGAGCGGCATCGGACGGGCCACCGCAATTCGTTTCGCGGAAGAGGGCGCCAACCTTTGCATCGCTGATCGCCACCTGGGGGCTGCTGAAGAAACTGCGGCCAAGGTACGCGCGCTCGGCCGCAAAGCGTTGGCGCATCAGGTCGATACCAGCGTCGAACGGGAAGTCACCATGATGGTGGAGCGCTGCGTTGGGGAACTGGGTGGTCTCGATGTCCTGGTCGCAGCCGCCGGAATTTCGCACGCGCGCTACGGCGAGGAAGGCACACCCGCGATGGGTCCGCTGTCCGAGAAGCCGCTTGCGGATTGGAAGAAGGTCCTGAGCGTCAATCTCGATGGTGTTTTCCTCACCGACCGCGAAGTTGCGCGCGCGATGATCAAGGCGGGCAAGGGCGGACGAATCATCAACATCTCTTCGGGTGCGGCCAAGCTGCCAACACCCGGAGTGGGCGAGTATTCCGTCAGCAAGGCCGGCGTCTGGATGCTGACCAAGGTCCTCGCCGTGGAACTGGCTCCTTACGGTATCACCGCCAATGCGATCGGGCCCGGATTCATCAACACGCCGATGACCGCAAACATCCAGCAAGCGGAAGGTTTTATGAAGGGACTCATCGAGCGGGTGCCGATGCGGAGGATGGGTGAACCGGTCGATGTCGCGAATACCGCGTTGTTCCTCGCCAGCGAGGAAGGGCGATACTATACCGGCTCGATTCTTCATCCCGACGGCGGGGTCGTGATGCAGTGACGCTCGGCCAAAGCGCGAGCGACGGTCGACGTGCCCGTCGATCGCAACTCTTCTTGGCGCTGCTCGTGGTCGCGTGTTTGGGTGCGGGCCGCGGAGTATCGACTGCACAGGAACCCGACATGGTGTCACCCGACACGAGCGGTGCGATGGGCGCGCCGAGCGCGGGCGCGTCGCCATCGATCGAGTTTCCCCATGCACCGCGATTGATGGTTCAACCGATTCCGACCTATGGGACCGCCCCGATGGTGGTGGGATTCCTAGTTACCAACACCAATCCAAACTCGGCCCCGATTGTCAGCTATCGGTGGAGCTTCGGCGACGGCCAGCTCTCAACTCTTCCGCCGACGCTCTTCTACCACACCTACGCAAATCCCGGCAGCTATGTCGTCGAAGTGACCGGCACGACCGCCGACGGTCTTAATTCCACGGGCATTGCCGGCGTGGTGGTACGCGCCGGCCCGTGAGGTTCGGCTATTTTGACGGCGCGACAGCCGCCGTAGATTGGTCGAGCACGATCACGCGGCCGCTGTCCAAGTGATACACGGCGCCGACGATCTGGAGATCGCCGGCTTTTACCATCTCCGCCAGCGGCGTCTCGCTTGAAAGCTTCTGTACCGTCAATCGAACGTTTTCTGAAATCGCGTTGTCCAGCGCGTCGCCGGACATGGATTTCGACTTTGCTACTACCGGCTCAATCTCTTTTGCCGTTTCCGGGATGTCTCCGGTTTGCCCCGACAAGGTCGCGGCTACTGCCCCGCACTTGGTATGGCCCAGCACCAGGATCAGGCGGGTGCCCAGGTGCGCAGCCGCGAAGTGAAGACCTTCCAGTACTAGCGGACTGGGCACGTTGCCTGCGTTGCGCACGATAAACAGGTCGCCCAGACCGCGGTCGAAGATGATCTCAGGTGCGGTTCGCGAATCGGAGCACGACAGGATGGCGGCAAACGGTTGCTGCCCACCGACCAAAGCTGCCCGGCGAGATGCGTCCTGATTGGGGCGCACCGGCTTGCCGTCGGCAAAACGCTGATTTCCCTCCAGCAACAGCTTCAGGGCGTCCGCCGGACTCGCGCCGGAGGGAGGAGCAGCGGCTCGCGCCGGCGCGAGGCTCTTAACTACTAATAGGCCCCCTATGCCGAGGATAAAGAGGATGCCGGTGAGCGCACGTCGAAGTCTCGGATTTTGCATTGCGGGACCATAGCACATCATTCACTGCGCTTCTAAAGCAGGCTCACCAGATGTTGACAGCCGAGGATAACCGCCCGGTATGCTCCAGCGCGATGACGTGCCGCTCCCCATCTGTGCCTCTGATAACGTTGTTCGTTTGGGTGACCCTTACTCTCGTGGCGTGCCAGTCGGCAGCGCTGCAGGCCAACCAGGCGCAGGTTGAGCAGCAGCAGAAGCAGATAGAGCAAATGCAGGAGCAGATTGAGGAGATAAAGGCACAAAATGCCTCCCACACTTCTCCGCCAGCCTCGGGTTCATGCGACCATGATGTTATGGCGCAGGCGACGCGTCAGGGGGGCGACAAATTTGCGGCTGGCGACTTCTCCGGCGCACTCGGCTATTACCAGGACGCGCTTGCGGCCTGCCCGGGTAACGCGCGTGCCGAGTTAAACGTTGGCCGCGCTTACGAAGCTCTCAATGACAAGGGCCAGGCCATGGCTCACTATCAAAGCGCCGCCTCCAGCAGCGATCCAGGAGAGTCTGCTGCCGAAACCGAGGCGCACAACGCGATCGATCGCCTGGGAGCATCGCCCCGGTAACCCCCCTGGCTCTACGCTTTCTTAGCCCAAGTTTTCGGGAACAAAAATCCGCGATCGCAGGTTTAACCGTGCAAGGGATGGTCTCATCGCGGTTGATGAGCGGACTTGAGTGGACTCACACCACCCGGTTCCGGCTCCTCCCTTTGAGATGGAAGCATGGCTGGCGCGGTACAATTCGGATCCGACGCAATCCTCGACGGCATCATCGGGCTGCACCAAATTCTCCCAAGTCAATACTACGATTTTTCGGGCGGTCATCGGCTGACCGGCGAACAGCGCTTGATGCTGGCGCTGCTGGCGGACGCCATCAACGTGTACCAGCAGGGAGCTCTCTCGCGGAGCACCCGCAAACGGATGCTGTACGTGGATTCCGAGCGATGGATTATGAGCGATTGCTGCAGCCGCCACGCCTTCAGCTTCGAAACTGTCTGCGAATGCCTGGGCATAAATCCCGTGGTTTTGCGCAGACGCATGATCACCTGGAAGCACGAGATGCGTAGAGGCGTGAGCCTGCCCAAGTCCACCCATCATCTGCGCCTCAAGATAACGCCGCGCGCCAAAAGTATGAGCCAGCAGCGCCGTCGCCTGCGCCGCCGCGTTGCGGGGTGAGCCCCGGTATATTCCGCGCCCTACAACCGTCAGGTTGTGGCGGGACTCATGCCCTATGCTCCAAGCCGAGGTTGGTCGTCAAAACCATCTGCAAGCGCTTCCCTGAGACCTCCGGTTGGTGAATTTTCTCAC